>CAZUPK010000099.1:0-19493 GCA_964622255.1 uncultured Campylobacterales bacterium | reverse complement strand
AATTATCTAAAAAAATTTCTCAATATGAAATATCTTTAAATAAAATCAGGAAAGCTATAAAAAATCTTGAAGCTGATATAGCAGTTTATAAATCAAAAAGTAAGATTTCACAAAAAAAGTTTAATAAAATAAAAAAGATATATAAAACCTTAAAAAGTTCCAAAGATAAAGTAAATAAAAAATTGGTTGCCCTTCTTTCAAAAGATATATATTTGTCGATTCTTTTAGAAAATAGTTCTTTTTTGAATAATGAAGATAAATTTATAGAATCTTATGTAAACAAAACTTATTCAACAATTTTAAGAGACAAGTTCAATAAAACTAAAATCAAATTTTTTAAACTCAAACTTGATATTGCTTTAGCAAAAAAAGAATTAGAAAAGATAGAGAATAAAGTAAAATCTTTAGAAGAAAAAAAAGATAAACTTAAAAATCTAAACATAGCAAAAAGAGATGGTATCCATAAACTTTTACTACTTAAAAAAAGTTACACTAAAAAATTAGCTCAAGTAAGAGAAGAAAATCGTGAGTTAACAAAACTATTAAAAAAATTAAAAATATTAAAAAATGAAAAAAATAAACAGGATACCGCTGTATTAAAAACTTCAAATGGAGAAAATATAAATGTTAGAAGAGTTGGCAATTCATATAATAAAACTCCAATTACAAACTATAACGGTCCAAAAACAATAGCACCTTTTGAAAGATATAAAGTAGTAAGAAAATTTGGAAACTTTACAGATCCTACATATAAAATAAAGATGTTTAACCCAAATGTAATACTAAAACCAATAGGTTCTAAAAATGTTATAAATATTCTTGATGGAAAGGTTATAAGCATAACAAAAACTCCTGCTATAGGAAATATAATAATAGTAGAAAATAAAAACGGCATACATACTCTCTATGCAAAAGTAAATCAAATAGCTCCAGCAATAAAAGAGGGCAACCATATAAAAAAGGGTTACCTTTTAGGAAAGGTAAAGGATGAACTATATTTTGAGGTTACTAAAAACAATTTGAACATAAATCCTTTACAACTGATAAAATAGATTTTTTAATAAACTCTTAGATATAATATCTTGTATTTTATATTAAGGTTTTTTTATGCAAGTTTTTATAAATTTTCCAAATGAACCACAAAATAATTATATTATATTTATAAATGAACTAAAAATGATAGAGTTAAACTCTAAGGTTGCTATCATTACAAATCCAAAAGTTGCAGGACTTCATCTAGGCAAACTTTTACAAAAGATAAAAGCAAAGGAGTTGTATGTCATAACAGTTCCAGATGGAGAAAAATATAAAAATCAACAAAGCATCGATAATCTTTTAGACAATCTTTTTAATCACAAATTTGATAGAGGTTCTACTCTCATAGCTTTTGGTGGTGGGGTTATAGGAGATATGACTGGATTTTTAGCTTCTATTTATCAAAGAGGAATAAATTTTATACAAGTTCCCACCACATTACTTTCTCAAGTGGATGCTAGTGTTGGAGGCAAAACCGGTATAAACAACTCCTATGGGAAAAACTTAGTAGGAGCTTTTTATCAACCAAAAGCGGTATATATAGAGACTTCCTTTTTAGAAACTCTATCAAAAAGAGAGTTTGGAGCAGGAGTTGCAGAAATAGTTAAAATGGCTGTAACTTTTGATAAAGAATTTTTTAACTATCTAAAAGGTGCTGATTTAACAAAAAAGGAGGATTTAGTAAAAGCGATAGAAAAATCAGTTAAAACAAAAGCAAAAGTTGTTCAGTTGGATGAAAGAGAAAGAGGTATTAGATCTGTTTTAAACTATGGACATACATTTGCCCATGTTATAGAGTATGAAACCAACTTCAGAGAGTTTTTACATGGCGAGGCTGTTGGTATAGGTATGGTTATGGCAAATAAACTTGCAGTAGAGTTAAATCTTTTAACAAAAGATGAGGAAGAAGAGATAAAAGAGCTTTTACAAAAATATAATATACCCACAAGCTATAAAATAAAGGATATAGAAAAGTTTTATGCAGACTTCTTTTTAGATAAAAAAACCAAAGATAACTTTATAACTTTTATACTTCCAAAAGGTATAGGAGGTTATGAGATAAAAAAGGACATTGATAAAAATATACTTTTTGAAATTTTAAGAGAATTTATATGAAAAGAGTTGTTTTACTGCTACTTTTTATAATATCGTTGCTTTTTTCAGAAACAAATAGCAGTGATAAAACGGAACTTTCTATAACTCAGAAAAGTGATAAAATAAAAGAGTATAATTCGCTACTTTCAGAGATAAATAAGAAGTTAGATTTAAATGTTTGGTATGCAAAATATACAAATCACAAAATATATCTTGAATTTAAAAAAGAACTGGAAAAAATTGAAAAAAATATGGAAAAATTAAGAAAAAGAGATGACGAAAAATTAGAAGAAAAAAGAAAAGGTATTTTAAATAAGATGCATCTTTTAGATGAGTTTAAAGAGTCGCCTTTTAACGAACTTTTAAATCCCCAAATACCGCAAGAGATACCAACAGTTAAATCACCTTTTGATATGGTATCTGCCTTTTCATATCTAAAGATATTAAAATCAACAAAAGAGCTGTATCAAGATAGGATGAAAACTTTTTTAGAATTAATTCTTTTACTGAGAAACAAAAGAAAATATATACAAAAGCTCTATGAAATAGAGAAGACAAAAAATTATGAAAAAAAACTTCAGGATATAGCAAACTCCATAAAAGAGACTGAGGAAGCTTATAATTGTGCAAAAAACACACTTGAACTTTTCAATAAAAAATTAAATGATGATAAGTTAAAAATCACCAATGATATAAAGATACAAGTTCAAAAACTTATAAATGTTGCTATTATGATAGCAATAATATTTATAATATCTTTTATGCTTAAACTAGTAGTTAAAAAGACTATAAGTGACAATGAACGATACTATATGGCAAATAAGTTTATAAACTTTACTAACCTTATCTTGATACTAGTCATACTTCTTTTTTCATTTTTAGAAAATGTATCATATCTAGTAACAGTCATAGGTTTCGCATCAGCTGGTATCGCTATCGCTATGAAAGATCTATTTATGAGTCTTTTAGGATGGACTGTTATAGTTTTTGGTGGAAGTTTTCATGTCGGTGATAGGATAAAGGTAACAAGAGAGGGCAAAAGTTTTGTAGGTGATATAGTAGATATATCTTTTTTAAGAATGACCATCTTAGAAGATATAACCTACACAACTTTGATGGAAAATCATAGAGCAGGAAGGATGATATTTGTTCCAAATAGCTATATCTTTACAGATGTTTTAGCAAACTACACACATGGAAAGATAAAAACTGTTTGGGATGAGATAGATATAGTTGTTACATTTGATTCAAACTATCAAAAAGCTGTCCATTTGGTAAAAGAGATAGTTAAAAAGTATTCAAAGGGATATACTGAGATTTCAAGAAGACAGTTAAATCTTTTAAGAAATCAATATAGTCTAAAAAATATAAATGTAGAGCCAAGAGTCTATACTTTCATAGAAGATTATGGTATAAAGATAGCTTCGTGGTATATGACAAACTCATATGCGACCTTAACCTTAAGAAGTAGCATAAGTGCTAGTATCTTAGAAGCATTAAATAATCAAGATGATATACAGTTAGCTTATCCTACACAGGTTATAAACTATAAAAAGGATAAAAATATCCCTATAGCTCCAAAAGATATCAAGGATAATAGTGAAAAGAGTCTATCTTAAAACTTTTGGTTGTAGAACAAATCTATATGATAGTGCTATTATGATAACTAGGTTAAAAGACTTTATCATAGTAGATAGTGAAAAAGATGCAGATATAGTAGTAGTAAACTCTTGCACAGTAACAAATTCAGCTGATGCAAATATAAGAAGTTACATATCAAAACAAAATAAAGATGGCAAAAGAGTTATTTTAGCCGGATGTGGAGCTTTTAGTAAAGGGGAAGAATTACTTGAGCAAAAAAAAATCTTTGGAGTTTTTGGACATAGTCAAAAGGAAAATATCAATGAACTCTTAAAAAGAGACAGCAACTTTTATGAACTTGGGGATTTAAAAAGTGTTGATAAAACTATAGTTAGCGAGTTTAAAAACAAAACAAAAGCCTTTATAAAGATACAAGAGGGATGTAACTTTGAGTGTAGTTACTGTATCATACCATCAGTTAGAGGAAAAGCAAGAAGTCAAGATGAAAAGCTTATTTTGGAGCAAATAAAAACTTTGGCAAAAAATGGCTTTGGAGAGTTTGTGCTAACTGGAACAAATATGGGAAGTTATGGAAGAGATAAGGGTAGTTCTTTAGCAAAACTTTTAAAGAGAATTTCCAAAATAGATGGAGTAAAAAGAGTTCGTTTAGGGTCTATTGAACCTATACAGATAGATGATGAATTTAAAGAGCTTTTAGGAGAGAGCTTTTTAGAAAAACATCTTCACATAGCACTTCAACACACTCATAAGAGTATGCTAAAACTTATGAAAAGAAGGAACTCTTTAAAAAAGGATCTTGAGCTTTTTGAGTATATAGCAGATAAGGGTTTTGCCCTAGGAACTGACTTTATAGTTGGACATCCGGGAGAGACTCAAAAGATTTGGCAAGAGGCAGTAGAAAACTTTAAGAAGTTTCCCTTAACACATCTTCATATCTTCACTTTCAGTAAAAGAGATGGCACTCATTCAGCCACTTTAAAAGATGAAGTAAGAGGAGATATAGCGAAAAAACGACTTAAGGAGTTAAAAAAGATAGTAAAAAATAACAACTATAACTTTAGAAAAAAACACTCAAAAAACCTTTTAGTTTTAGTCGAAGAAAACAATCAAGGCTATGACCAATACTTCAACCTTGTAAAGATAGACTCTAAAGAGGCTCTTTCTAAAAGTTGGGTTTATCTTGATAGTGTTCAAGTAAAAAAAGAGGGGAACTTTGCTGTATTTTAACGGATTTAGTTTGAAAAATGAAGAGAAGCTTTTTAAAGAGTATCTTGATAACTCTTTATACAGTGTTGCAGGTTTTAGTTATGGAGCTATAAAAGCTTTTGAATATACATATAAAACTAACAGTCGTATAGACACTCTAATCCTACTTTCTCCTGCTTTTTTCCAAAATAAAGATGAAAAATTCAAAAGACTTCAACTTTTAAACTTTAAAAAAGATGGTAAAAAATATATAGAAAATTTTTTAAAAAATATAGCCTATCCGTCAACTATTGAACTAAAAAAATATCTTTTTGAGGGAAGTTATCAAGAGTTAAGTAAACTTTTAAACTATGTTTGGGATGAAAAAAGACTTCAAAGTATCGTGGATAAGGGGATAGATATAGAAGTTTATTTAGGAGAAAAAGATAAAATACTTGATACAAAAGAGATTTATAACTTTTTTAAACCTTATGCTACAATACACTACTACAAAAATAAAGGACACATATTATGCAAACTATAAAGATAGGTATCATAACAGCTTCAGATAGGGCAAGTGCTGGTATATATGAGGATATATCCGGTATGGCTATAAAAAAAACTATGGAAGAATATCTTAAAAATCCTCTTTCCTTTGAATATAGATGCATACCCGATAAGAGGGAAATTATAGAAAAAACTTTGCTTGAACTAGTTAGTTTAAAATGCGATTTGATAGTAACAACAGGAGGAACAGGACCAGCTCCTAGAGATGTAACTCCAGAGGCTACTCAAAATGTTTGTGATAAGATGCTTCCTGGTTTTGGAGAGCAAATGAGAGCAGTAAGCTTACAATATGTTCCAACAGCTATACTATCTCGTCAAAGTGCAGGTATAAAAGATAACTCTCTTATCATAAATCTCCCCGGAAAACCAAAATCTATAAAAGAGTGTTTAGATGCTGTATTTCCGGCAGTTCCATACTGTATAGACTTAATAGGAGGAGCTTATATGGAAGCAAATGAGGATGTTATCAAGATATTTAGACCCAAAAGATGATATACCGCTAAGTTTAGATTATATTTTTTATTTTACATTTTGGCATAAAGTGGTTTAGTATTTTTTTGTGGTGATATTATAAATAATTTCGATGAATTTTTTAAAATTTTTCTCATTTTTCATCAGTAATATTCCTTTAACCATAATAAGATAAAATATTCCATAATAATAGTTAAGGATATCTAAAGATGGATATAAGAGAGAAGTTTTTGAAATATTTTGAAAGTTATGGACATAAAGTTGTGCCGTCTGCACCACTTGTTCCAGACGATCCTACACTGCTTTTTACAAATGCAGGTATGGTTCCTTTTAAGAGGATTTTTACAGGAGAGGTTCCGCTTCCAAAACCTCCTCGTGCAACAAGTTCGCAAACTTGTATGAGAGCAGGTGGGAAACACAATGACTTAGAAAATGTAGGTTATACAAACCGTCATCATACTTTCTTTGAAATGCTTGGAAACTTTTCTTTTGGTGATTATTTTAAAGCTGAAGCGATAGCTTATGCTTGGGAGTTTATCACAAAGGTTCTAGAGCTTCCTGAAAAAAAACTTTGGGTTACAGTTCACAAGAGTGATGAGGAGGCTGAAAAGATTTGGAAAAAGTTTACAAAGACAGATAGAATCTTAAGATTTGGTGATAAAGATAATTTTTGGCAAATGGGAGATACCGGACCTTGTGGACCTTGCAGTGAAATATTTTATGATCAAGGGGCAGAACACTTTAACTCTTTTGAAGATAAGTTGGGAGGCGAGGGTGATCGTTTCTTAGAGATATGGAACTTAGTTTTTATGCAGTATGAAAAAGATGAGAGTGGAAAACTTCATCCTCTACCAAAACCATCTATAGATACCGGTATGGGGTTAGAAAGAGTTATTGCTATAAAAGAGGGAGTATTTAGTAACTATGATAGCTCACTTTTTATGCCACTTATAAACAAAGTTAGTGAATTAACAGGAAAAGAGTATGTCTATGAAAAGGGGGCAAGTTTCAGAGTTATAGCCGATCACATAAGAAGTGTAACTTTTCTTTTAGCTCAAGGAGTAAATTTTGATAGAGAGGGAAGAGGTTATGTTTTAAGAAGAATATTAAGAAGAGCTGTAAGACATGGTTATCTTTTAGGAGTTAAAGAGCCTTTTATGTATAAACTTGTAAATACTCTAAACACTATTATGAAAAAACAGTATCCATACTTAGAAGATAAGAAAGAGCTTGTAAAAGAGCTTATACTTTTAGAAGAGGAGAGATTTTTTAATACTTTAGAGAGTGGGCTTGAACTTTTTAACAAAGAGTTAAAAAAGACTAAAGATATTTTTAGTGGGAAGGTTGCTTTTAAACTCTATGATACTTATGGTTTTCCTTTAGACTTAACTGAAGATATGCTAAAAGAAAAGGGTATAAAAGTAGATAGGAAGACTTTTGATACCCTTATGAATGAACAAAAAGCAAAGGCAAAAGCTTCTTGGAAGGGTAGTGGAGATAGTTCGCACGAAGGGAACTTTAGACATATCTTAGAAAGGTTTGTTAAAAATGAATTTATAGGATATGATACTTTAACTTCGAGATCTAAAATTTTAACTCTTTTAAATGAAAACTTTGAAGAGGTGGAGAGTCTAAGTAGTGGAGATATAGGTTGGGTTTTACTTGATAAAACACCTTTTTATGCAACAGGCGGTGGACAAATCGGAGATATCGGAGAGCTGGAAAACAAGGCAAAAGTTATAGAGACTAAAAAGTTTTTTGAGTTAAACCTTTCTAAGATAGAAGTAACCGATATTATCAAAAAATATGATATAGTTAAGGCTATAGTTGATAATAGTAGAGGTGAAGTATCAAAACACCACTCAGCAACTCATCTTCTTCACTCTGCACTAAAAAAAGTTTTAGGTAATATGGTAAATCAAGCAGGAAGTTTGGTTGAAAAAGATAGGCTTAGATTTGACTTTTCATATCCAAAAGCATTAAGTGCCAATGAAATAACTGAAGTTGAAGATATGGTAAATTCTTGGATAGAAAGAGGTTCCAAAGTAGATACGAACTTAATGAGCATAGATGAAGCTAAAAAAAGTGCTGCTACGGCTCTTTTTGGCGAAAAATATGGTCAAGAGGTAAGAGTTGTGACAATGGGTGAGTTTTCAAAAGAACTTTGTGGTGGAACCCATATAGATGATATAGGGAAGATAGGACTTTTTGTTATAACTAAAGAGAGTGGAGTGAGTGCTGGAGTTAGAAGGATAGAGGCAGTTTGTTCAAATTCTGCAAGAGAGCTTTTTAAGAAAAATAGAGGGATTTTAGAGGGTGCTAAAACTGAACTTAAAGCAAAAGATCTTTTACAAGGTATCAAAAAGATAAAAGATGAGATAAAAATTTTGAAAAGGGAGATAAAAACACTTCAAAGTTCTACAAAAAAAGAGTTAAACTTTGATGAAATAGATGGAGTAAAAGTTTGTGTTGAAAAAGTAGAAAGTGGCGATATAAAAACTTTGATAGATGAGGCAAAAGCAAAGTATGAAAAGGTCGCTATTATGCTCTTTCAACCAAAAGGGGACAAAGTTATGATAGCTTGTGGAAGTAAAGGAACTTCTGTTAAAGCTGGGATTTGGATAAAAACTATAGCACCACTTTTAGGTGGTGGTGGAGGAGGTCGTGATGATTTTGCTCAAGCTGGAGGAAAGGATATTTTTAAGATAGATGAGGCGATAAAGGAATCAAAAAACTATCTTGAAGAAAATCTATGAATTTTGCTCTTATTATTATGACTCATATAGCCTTAGCCACAGTTTGGGTTGGTGCTAGTTTTTTCTTTTCTATGAGTGTTTTCCCGTCTCTCTCTCAAATACCAAATGAGAGGATGATAGTTAGAACTACTATAAGGATTATGTTTAGGTATTTAAAGGTTACATTTGTAGCATCACTGCTACTTTTGGTTACAGGTATTTTTTTAGCTTTACAAACAAAGATATATAAAACAAATCCTATCTTAAAAACTATACTCTATACAAAAGGATATATTTGGGCTTTTATGACTATGGCATACTTTTATGCTTATAACAAAACCAAAATAGCTAAGAGGATGTGTTTTAAAGGTGATAGTCTCTTAGCTGTGGAAAATTTGAAAGTTATAGCAAATTATGTCTTTGTTTTAAACTTTATCCTAGGACTTATGGCAATATATTTTGGGATAATGTTAAGGGGATAGAATGAAAATTTTTCTCGCCAATAGACAAAACTTTAATGAAAGCAATTTTTGCTGGGACTTTGTTTTGGTAGAAAGAAGAAATTAAGATGAGACTTAGACTTTGTTCAAACTCAATCACAAGAGCAAAACTTTTAAAAAAAGCAAATATAGAGTTTATACAAAACAAGGTTGATTTTGATGAAGATAGCATCAAGGCAACTACCCCAAAAGAGTTTGTTTATAAAGCAACTTTAGGAAAGTATAAAGAGGCGAAAAAACTTTTTTCCCTAACTCCTCCCATCTTAGTAGCCGATACTGTAGTAACAAGTCAGGGGAAGATTCTTAGAAAAGCAAAAGATGAAGATGATGCTAGAAAAATCTTAAAATTTCAAAGTAACACTCTAACCTCTATCATAACTTGCACTATCTTAGAAAAAGAGGATTTGTTTTTTCTTGATATAAGCTCGACTGATTATATCTTTAGCAAGTTTGATGAAGATGAGATGAAAAAGTTTCTAAAAAGTGGCGAGTGGAGAGGAAAGGCAGGAGCTTGTATGGTTGAGGGATTTTGTAAATCATATATAAAAGAGGTAAAGGGACTTGAGTCAAATGCTATGGGACTTCCTGTGGAGAAAATAGTTGGATTTTTATAGTAAAGAATTAAATACTTTAAAAAGGGTAGGGCGACTAAGGAGTAGGGTGGTGCAAGAAGAAAATCTAATAGATATGGCATCAAATGACTATTTAGGACTATCCTACAACAAAGAACTTTTAACAAAAGCATATAAAAGAGTCCTAAACTATGATGCTCACTCTCCAAAAGCATCTATGTTGGTAAATGGCTATCATCCCTTACATAAAGAGTTTGAAGAGTATATCTCAAAAAAAACAGGTTTTGAAGAGAGTTTAGTTGTAGGAAGTGGTTTTTTGGCAAATCTCTCTTTGATAGAGGCATTAACTAGAAAGGGTGATCTTTTAATCTTAGATGAAGAGTTTCACACAAGTGGAATCCTTGCATCAAAACTTATAAAAAAGATGGCTTTTTTTAGACACAATGACAGTAGTGACTTAGAACGAATACTTAAAAACTCAACTTATAAAAGAGTTATAGTAGCTGTTGAGGCTGTTTACTCTATGGAGGGAGATATTTTAAACCCTGATATCTTTGATATATGCGATAAGTATCAAGCCATTATGATAGTGGATGAAGCTCATAGTTCGGGAGTTTTAGGTGATAATCTTTTAGGAGTATATGATCACTATAAAATAATTCCCAAAAAAAACCATATAAAGATGGCGACTTTAGGAAAAGCCATAGGAAGTTACGGAGCATATATATCTGCATCAAGTCATATCATAAAGTATCTTTTAAATCGTGCAAAACCTGTTACCTACTCAACAGCTCCAAGTGTTTTTGATATAGCTTTGGCATATGAAAGTTATCTTTATATAGAGCAAAATAAAGACTACTTTAAAACTAGAAGAGATGAGTTTATATCTTATGCAAACAAACTCTTTAACAAAGAGTTAAACTCACTTATACTAAAGATAGATATAGGAGATAATAAAAAAGTTTTAAAGATACAAGAACAGTTAAAAAAGAACCACTCTATTATAGTAGGAGCAATAAGAGAACCTACGGTTAAAAGTGCTATACTTAGAGTCATACTTAGACTAGAAATCGAGAAAAATGCTTTAGACTCTCTTAGTTTTTATCTCTCATCTTTATCACCAACTTAACCCATAGAGTCATATATTTAGGGACACAATAAAAAAAGTTGTTTAGATTGTTATTACAATATTGTTTTTGCAACATAAATGTATTTATCAAGAATGTTGAAGAGTTTTTAACTCATTCTTAACATTTTCACTATTTTTGTTAAAAAGTTTGATAAAAAATCTCTTTATTTTTCCTATCTTTTCATACTCTTTTATCTTAACAACAAAGGTATATGGAGTTGAAAAGTTGGGTTTTCTTATCCATAGAGATTGACTAACCTCGTCAAAATCTTGTTTATTGGAAAAGTTAAGCTTTATATTTGAAGATATATTGTTAAAACTTATCTTTGATGAGAAGTTTGACTGTTCCAAAGATTGTTCAGGCAAAGCAAAACCTATCTCTATATCTATCTTTTCAACACTTTTGCCAAAAATATTTGTTCCATCATATTTTAAATATATCGGTTGAAAATATATAAACTCTCCACTCTTACTGTATTTTGTTTCTATCACAATAAGAAGTTTGGGAGAACCTTTTATACTAAATCTATTTAACTTAGGGGTGCTTTTTAGACTATTTTTCCCATCTCCAAACTCTCCATTTTCATCCAATTCAAAATTCCCTCTAACAATATAAAAGATATTTGGAAAATCTCCCTTTTTATCATTTATATCATAGTTTCTATGAAGAAGAGTCTCTTTGATGGTAGTTTGGCTAACCTCTTGAAGAGTTTGAGCTAACATCTCAAAACCTATATCTATGGCACTATTTTTTACATTATCAAGCAAATCTTTTGAAACTACAATCCCCTTAGACTTTACAGCACTTTTTTTATTTTCTCCTGCACTTACAAAAAGTTTGGTTTGCATTATTTACTCCTAAACTAGATTTTCAACATTTGCTAACAACTTACCATCTTCATTTCCCGTTAAAATAACTTTTAAAATCTTCTCAAACAAAAAGATACTTTTTATAAGATTTGTGTGAGTGATTTTTACAGTTTTATACTCTTTGTTTGTAACAAGTTGCATATGCTCTCTTGTAAAGAAAAAGATTTTACATTTATCATCTTTTTCAAAAGCTTCTCTTATCCACTTTTTTACATAATAGATATGTTGGGTATTAAAAACACCATCTTTTTTATATGCATTTTCTTTTATCCAACTATCCTCTAAGCCTAAGATTGGGGTTTTATGAAGTTTTTCAAGTGAACGATTTACAAGATATAAAAATGATTTTTTATATTTGCCTATCTCATCACTTCTTTCAAGCTCTCTATTGAGCATATAGATATATAACTCACTTTTTTTTATAACACCGTCTCTAAAAGCTTTTAAAAGATATTTGCAACTACTCTGAATTGACATAGTTGGTGCTATAAGGTGCATAGTTTTGAGTTTTAATCCACTCTTACTTAACTCTCCAAGCCAACTTGTAGCAAGTAGCTCACTATTTAGTGAAAAAGCTATAGCATGTAACTCAAATCTTAAATTCTCTCTTTGCAATCTTTCAAAACTTTTACAAATCAACTTTAAAATACCCATTTTCTTATCTTTAAAACCTACAACTCTATCCATAGAAGCTTCATATGACTTTTGTTTTATTTCTACCCAAATACCCCTTGTCTCTATACTATGAGTAAAGCTTTCTATAGCTCTATCAAGTGCTTCACTGTTATAAACTTTTTGATTGTTAGTATTATCCTTAAAAAGTTCCAAGATATACTTATCAATAATCCTAGCCAAAATCCCAAAATAATCTTGTTGCCAACTCAAAAAGAGTGGATAGATATTGTTTTGTAAAAAGTATGGTATCAACACTCTTATCCTTGCTATTAAATCACTTTCTTTATCAAATCCACCTATTGCTACAAAAGTTACTTTAAAATTTTCCTCTTTTTTTTCTAACCATTTTTTAACCTTTATATAAATAATATCTTTTATCGACTCGTCTATATCAAATGTCGAAATCACAGTGTGTTTTACTCTCGCATTTGCGGTTAAAACCAAGGTATGGTTATATGCTTTTTCTTCGCTTACAGGAAAAACCCTTTTATCTTTATAGTTATAGTTTAAAGCCTCTTTTATCGGCTTTGCACCCTCTATTTTATCATTGCTTATAGCCGAAAGTGATAAAGTTGAAATCATTTGTGAACTTTTATCAACTTCAACAGTAGTTCCCATAACAGCCACCCAAACATCCAAACCATGTTCTAACCAATCTTTATATAAAAGCATCGCAAAACCATAGTTTCCCCACTCTTTTCCCCAACTATTTTGTATGATAAATCCTTTTTTCGTATATCCAACAATCAAAAAAGCATGTTTTGCTACTGCAAACTCTTGATAGGGGATAACTGCTAAGTGATTTATATCTTTATTTTTTACTCTAAGATTCCACCAACCATCGTGAATAAAAGAAGATACATATAAAACACCAACTTCATAAAGAGCTGATTGCATATCATTTAAAGAATTTTTATCTACTCGATAGTAAGAACCCAAAGTATTTTTTATAGCCTCTTTCTCCCAACCACTTTTTGGTTTTTCTTCTTCAAATCTCCAACTATCTTCATAACAAACTCCGTGGTGGTGCCACCCTTTCATAGCACCTCTACAACTTGAACCTTCATAATCCTCACCATCCCACTCATCATAAATTTTTGCCAAATTATAAAGCATTTTGGGACTTACCTTTTTAAAATCGCTATCTTTGTTTTTCTTAGAAAAATCTCTTGCTATCTTTTTTTGCAAAAGCAGATAATTTATCAATGATGCTAAAGCAAAACCTGTGCAAGCACCATACTTTTTTTGGTCAAGAACCAAATCATACTTTTTATAAAAAGATAAAACTCTTTTAAGATGTGAAACAGAAGGATAAAAATTTGGAAGAGATTTCAATAGAGGTTGGTATATTCTATCTCTAAGGTCAAGTCTATCCGCTCTAACATCAAAGATTCTTTTTTTATACTCGACTCTTCCCATACCTTTTTAAAATTCCCCTTGAAACCTTTTAAACCACTCCTTCCACTTTTTTTTCATATACTCTATGCTATCTTTTGGAACAATAGCCTCATCGCTTTTTGGATAAATTCCCTTTGTAATCTTTAAAACATTCTCATTTTGAGCTACCAACCTTAAGGCATAAAGTGCTTGAGAAACTTCATATTCATCACTACTATCTAAAATTTCTATAAGAGGTTTAACAGCCCTCTTACCTATAAGCCCTAACTTTTCAGCACTCTCATAAAAAACTACATCCTCTACAAGCTTTGTATCATCCTTATTTTTCAGTTTATTAATCAAATCTTCAATCTCTTCATCTTTACTAACATCCTTTGAAATAGCAGTTGGAATGCTACCTATCCTCTCTAAGATATTTGATGGTAACTCTTTTGCTTTAAACTCTGTTTTTATTATATTGTTAAATACCTCCTCAGTAACTCTATCTATAGCTTTTGCATAAAGTTTTGCAAAATCATCATAATTATATAAGGCCTTTGCTAAGTCATAATTGTTATCAATAAAAAACGGCTCACAAATAATAGCAGGTGCATGTGTTTTATGTAAAAGATAACCTCCTCTTTCTCTGTGAGTTATACCTTTTATACCTCTATTGTTAAAGTTAAAAAACTTTTCTACCTCTTGTTGGAAAATTTTTGCAATTTTTTTACCACGAGATGAACTATAATAATAAAGCATCTCAGTGCCACTTGTCTTTGTATTAAATGCATTTTCGTGCAAACTTACTACAAAGTCAGGATTTATCTCATTGATTTTTTTAGGTAGATTTGCATAACCAGATTCATTATCATCACGATAAATTATTGTTACTTGAGTATCTGTTACATATTGTGAAATCAACCTCGCCAAAATATCATTGAAATCATACTCAGTTACCGTATAGTTTTCATTTTCTATTCTATTTTGAAGATATATGTTAAAGTTGCCAAAATCCTCAAAGGTCAAAGAACTCTCCTGTGAAAAAAGTTTTTTATTTGTTGCACCTTTGGCACTAAGTCTATGTCCTACAACTAAAGCACATTTAGTAATCATAACACTCCTCCTCTTCCATCATAACAAAAGGTTTTTGCTCATCAAAGTATAAATCTTCCACACCCACAGTCATATAGTTTGGAGTTTGCTCACTTGGTAAAAAATCCAAAGCAACTACTTTCTCTTTGACCTTTTCAAAAAAATCTTTATAATTTCCAATAAATCTTCCTTCATCCCAAACTTCCTTTATCTTTTCAGTAAAAACACTATTTGTTGCAAAAGTAAGAGTATATGAAACTTGTGAATCTTGACAAGCCGCAAAAAGCTTTACTGTAGCTTTTATTTGACTATCATCTACAATCTGTGTGCTACTTTCTATCTCATCATAAAAATCTTTATTTTTTACATAAACATCTTTTGCAACACTAGGTGGTAAAAGTTTTTGTTTAAAAAGTTTACTCTGCTCTTGGTCCAATGGTGCTTTTATCACTGTTCCACTATGACAACTATCAGAGATAACCAATATATGAACTCCTTCATCAAAATAACTCCAAAGTTCTCTCAACTCATCATCTAAAAGTTGTCCATTATATAAACACCAAGTTTCATCTACTCCGTCTAACTCATCATAGTTTGTATCATAAACAACTCCTCCGTGTCCGGAGTAAGTCAAAAGTAACATATCACCGGTATGCAATTCATTTGAAGCAGAGATAATAGCATTTTTCACAGCCTCTCGTGTGGCACCACTTGTTAAAAAAAGTGAAGAAGAGCTATATCCACTCATAACTGCAATCTTATGCATATCCTTAGCATCTCTTTCACAAGTATCCAAAGGTGGAACTGCTCCGTAGTGATTTACATCAACACTATTTAAACCTATATGTATAGAAATTCCCTTTGCCATAAAAATCTCCTTAAGTCAAGTAACTTGAACTATTCTTAATGAAATTATATAATTAATTAGCTTAAGTTAGTTTTAAACTAAATATATGGAACCTCTAAAAACCTAAACAGTCCATAAAAACAAAGAAGGCATAAGATTTTGTAAGAGAAATTTGCAGGACTAGCCGTAGCTAATTTAAAATTTATTTTTATATTTTTACTATTTCTACCTCATCATCTCTTACATAGCATAGATACCCATCAACATTTTTTGAAAATATCTCTTTTAAAGCTCTCTTATAGTAAGCAACCTGTTTTATATGTTTTATCATAACATTTTCACTACTTTTATAATCTACAACGATATATCTATCATCTTTTTCTATAAGTAAATCCACCTGTTTTACCTCTCCACCAAAACTAAGTGGCACCTCTTTATAAACTTTTCCATCTACTAAGGATAGAAAGTTTTTATGATTTAAAAGATTTTCAACTCTTCTTTTTATCCTCTCATACTCTTTATCTTCAAGTTTTAAGCCATATCTATTTTTCATCACCCAAAAGGCTCTTTCTATCTCATCAGTTTTAAAACTATTTATATTTTCCAACATATAATGAAGAGCCAATCCAAAGTTTGTAGCACTTATATCTTTTTCCTCCCCAATTTCTTGGGGTTTTTTATTTTGAAAACCTACTTTTATACTTTTATACTCAAACTTTTCACTTTCAACTCTATTTTTCTTATTTTCGCTAGGGATAATTTCGCCAACCTCCAAAGAAGATAGTTTTAAGATATCAAAAGAGCTTTTTTTATCTTTTTTACAGACTATCAAAGAATTTTTTGCTCGTGTAAAGGCTACATATAGAGTATTTAACTCATCTTCGGCTTCAAATATCTTTTGCCTATCCAAAGCCTCTTTATACTCACTATCAACTACCTCCCTAGCCTTTTGCCTAATATAAAGCTCTTTTAACTTAACACCATCATAGTCAAATATAAAGTGGTCTCTATTTGGCGGTTTTTGCTTGAACCTATCGCACACTATCACATGTTTAAATTCTAAACCTTTAGACTTATGGATAGTTAGTATCTTAACTCCCACCTGCTTTTTAAGCGGTGATGCTTCTTCTATATTTTCACAGTTAAAAACAAATTCCTCTATATCTTTAAAGTTTGCTACTATCTCTATAAATTTTAAAATATTTTCATCATAGTAGTAAATATCAAAATACTTAACTATATCTCTAACTAACTCGTCTAAGCTTTTATTTATATCAAAGCCACTTATATCTACCTCTTCATCCAAATCCCTACCAACATTTGCTAAAAAGTTACAAAGGTATATTTTCTCCTTAAAGTAAAGATACTTTATAAACTCTATCACTGCTCGAACTGTTTGAGTATTTATAAGTTTTATCGTTGTAGTTGTTGTGATATTTAGTGAGGGAAAACTCTCTAAAAGTGCCTCTTCTATCAAAAAAGCATCACCATTTGCATAGGTAAGTATGGCTATATCATCTTCACTTACACCCCTTTCTAAAAGCTCTCCAACCTCATTTACTATCAAATCCAAAAGCTCTTCACCCTCGACAACTTTTATATAACCTCTATCCTCTTTAGAGTTTGACTCTTGATAAACATACCCCTTTATCCTACCGTCAAAAACACTATTTACAAACTCAACTACTCTTTTTGTGCTTCTATAGTTTGTATTTAACCTCTCTAACTTTACATCAAAAAGCTCTTTAACATAGTAAAAAAGCTCCTTAACTCCACCACGAAAACGATAAATTGACTGTTTAGTATCCCCAACATAGAAAAAACTTTTAAACTCTTTTTCTCTAACTCCCGAGTTTATCTCCTCTATCAAAGGCTCTAAAATCTTAAACTGTGTGATACTCGTATCTTGAAACTCATCTATCAAAATATGCTCTATCTTGCTATCAAGCCTAAAGTATAAAAATTTATTATCAACTTTTCTACCTCTTAAAAGCTCATAAACAAAGTTTGTTACATCATCAAACTCCAAAGAGTTGGTTTTTAAAGCTAAAGTTTTCCTGACATTTTGATATATGTTAAAAATCTCAAAATACTTTCTTTTTAAAAAGCTTTCCTTTGCTCTAACATACTCTTTTAGTTGCTTTTTTAACTCATACAAAAGTTCATCAGCTCTTGGAGTATAACACTTTTTAAAGTCCCAATATTCAAAACTATCACGACTAAGCCAACTTTTACCAAAAAGCTCATCCACATCTTTAGCTTCTAAACTCTTTTTTGCTCTGTTTGAAAGTGTTTGGCAGGAGTAAAAAAGCTCCTTGATGAGTTGATAAGTTTTAAAAGCCTCCTTTTTTGACTCTTCAAAGTTATAACTTTTCACTTTTAGATTTTCAAGTTCATTTTTCTTTTGAGATAAAACTCTTAAATAACCAAATATATTTTGAACTTTTCTTTGCTCCTCAACACTAAAATCTATAAGAGTTTGATAAAATCCCTCTTTTTTTATCTCTTTTATAAAGCTCTTTAACTCTTCATACTCATCAACTCCCTCACCAACTTGAAAATCCGGCATCAAAAGGAGATACAAAGAAAAACTTCTTAAAATAGTTGTATTAAACTTATCTATCGTCGAGATATTTATATTTGCCGATAAAAATCTCTTATAAACTTTAGGTTGCCTTTTTAAAAGCTCTTCTTTTGAAAGATTTGTAAGTCTTGATATTTCACTAAGCTCTATCTCTTTTTGAGAGAGATTTTTCAAAAGTGAACTTATCCTCTCACTCATTTCAGTTGATGCCTTATTTGTAAAGGTAAGAGTTAGTATCGCTTCAGGTTTTGCTCCTAAAAAAAGTAAAGAGACATATCTTATACTAAGTGCAAAAGTTTTACCACTACCTGCACTCGCTTCTAAGGCTAGTTTTTGTTTTAGCATAGTTTTTTGTCACTTTTAAACATAAATAATATCCTTTTGGAACTTTTTTTATATTTTTTCGATAGAACTTTCATCATTACTAAAAATATTTTTATTTATATTTTTTATTTTCATTTGCTTTCCTTGATTAGCTTAATCTCTGGGATTTTATCTAAATTTAAAAGGTTGTTTTTTAGAGGGTGTTTTGGGTTGTTTAGTTTATCAAAAGTCTCTTTTATAATTTTAACTTTCTTTTTATCGGAAGTATTTGAGATATTTATTAAATCGTTTAGATATTTTATAATTTCTATATTCTCTTTTTTAAGTAACTCTTCAAAATAGAGTTCAAACACCATACCGTCAATAATTTGTTCGAAATAGTTTGACATTGTTTTATCTTTGTTTTGTTTTAGAAAAATTATATAATCTACTAAAATTTCAAAAGGTTTCTGTTTCTCTTTTGGGATTTGTGGGATAGGGAGTTGTTCGATTTTCTCTTTTGAACCATAAGCATAAATCCCTTCACTAACTAAATTAGTATATAATTTCATCATAAATTTCAACATAGTAGAATTTAATACAGCACTTAAATACTTTAAATTTTCTCCCGTTATCATAAACAAAGAATTATTAAAATAGATTTCACTATCGATATAAACAAAATAATAACTCCCGCTCACAGGGTTCCACACTATCTTCTCTTTTTCAAATTCATCTACATAATCACTTCCATATCTACTTAATGCATACCAATTATAACGACCACTTTTTACTTCTGGACGATTTGCTAAATTATCATAATAATTTTCTAAATGTTGTTTTATTGCTGGATA
>CAZUPK010000098.1:0-100139 GCA_964622255.1 uncultured Campylobacterales bacterium | reverse complement strand
TTTTTTTATTTCTCTTTCTTTTTTAGTATTTTTATTCAATGAAGTTTTGGTATTATCAATTTTGTTATTTATATTGTTACTATATGAAGCAGTAAATAATAAAATAGTTAAAATAGTTGTTTTTAACACTATTTCTCCTGTTTAAAAATAGTGATAGTTACTGCTATGACGGATATTACTATGCTTATAAAAAGAAGGAAGAAAGTATCTGTAAAAAAATTAAAGTTTCTTAATTCTATACCCATATCGTGATGAATTTTTGCTAAATCTGCAACATATGGTAGATACAAAAATACTATTGCCATCAAAATAGTTGCTATGATAGAATCAATAATTACAAGCTTATATAAAGGAACACTTTTTAACCAATAAGGTGCCCCAAAAAGTCCCATAATATACATACGATTATAATGCTCATATGTCCAAATTTCCATCTGTTTTGCTATTAAAAGGATACTTATAATAAAAATAAATAGGGTAAAAACTAATGACGCTCCCTTTGTTAAAAGTAAAAATTGATGAAGTTTGTCAAAAGCTTTTTTATAAGTTTCGATATTTGTAACACCATTTACACTCAATAACTTTGTTTTAATCTTGGTCAATTCTTTACTATTTGGAAATTTTTTTAAATTTACCTTATAAAAGTTAGGAAGAGAAGATTTTAGATAGACAATATCACTTTTTGAAATATTTTCTTTAGATAGTTTCTTTATAAATTTACCTGTATCTATCTCTGTAAAATTTGTTATAGAAGGCACCACTGATGTAAGTTCACCACTTGTTAAAACCCTTTTAGAGACTATAACTATTGTATATTCGCTTGTTAATTTTGACTCATATTCCTTTACTCCACGAACTATCATCGTAGAAAACTGGATACTAAAAAGCAATATAAAAAGTGGTATTAAAAATGAAAGATGATTTTTAAATGATTTCATGCAGACTTCCATTGTTAAGGTAAAACTGCCTGTAATTAAGCGATATAGCCGATGGTATCTTATGAGTTACAACTATGATAGTGCTTCCTAAATGGTTTTTTACATTTTTTAAAAGATTCCATATAACTTCACTTGAATATTCATCTAAGTTTCCTGTTGGTTCGTCAGCTACTATCAGTTTTGGATTGTGTGCCAAAGCTCTAGCCATAGCAACTCTTTGTTGCTCTCCACCACTTAGTTCAAGCGGATAATTTTTTGCTTTATGAGATAGTTTTACATGAGTTAAAAGATTTTTTGCTTGAGTAGTGCAAACTTCCTTTGAATAACCTGCTATGATAAGAGGCAACATAACATTTTTCTCTATAGTCCATTCATTTATCAGTTTATAATCTTGAAATATAACACCGATATGTCTTCTCAAAAGATTTAGATTTGATTTTGTTATATTTCTTAGTTTAAATCCCAAAACATTTAAATTTCCACCACCAACAGCTATCTCACCATATATTGATTTTAAAAAGGTTGATTTTCCACTTCCACTTTTTCCTGTTAAAAAGATAAAATCACCCTTATTTACATCCATATTAACATTATTTATTATTGGCTCGTTAGGTTTATAATAAAGTTTTAAATCTTGAACATGGACAACAATTTTATTTGACATTTTCAACCTTATTTTTTATATGATTAACTAGGAGCTGGTGAGCGTCATAGTTAGCCTTTATCGGTAATAGACTTGGTGGAAAATATTTTACTTGATTTTCTTTAAATAAAATATATTTATGTTCACTCCTATTATATGAACCTAAAGTAACTTTTATTAAACCTTCTTTTTCTGAGATGGGGTGTATAGTTTCAAGGTTTACAAAACATTTTTTGTCTCTTATACACTCTTTTTTAAAAACTTTTGAAAAATCTTCAAAATATAGAAAAAAATCTTTATCGAACTCTATATTATAAAGCTTCTTTTTACTATCTATAGTTGCAGTGTTAGTTAGGATAAGATCATAGATATTTTTTTTTTGTCTTAACCATCTAGCTTCATATTTGCTTGTTACATCAAGTGAGTAATTTTTTCTTATCCTTATATCAAATTTATCAAGAGAGTTAAAAACTTCAAAGGAGTAATTATAGTAGTTTTGGCTATCTGTTCTAAGTTCAAATGTTCCTTTTTCTAGCAAAACTCTTTGACACTCTTTTATAAACTCTTTACTTATAACTCTTCGATGAGGTTTTTTATCCCAAGGAACTGGAAAATGAAGATATATGGTTTTAACAGAGTTAGAATCTAAAAGCTCTAAAAATATTCTTGCATCATAGTTTAATATCAAAAGATTGTTTATATCTTGAAGTTTACACTGTTTTATTACTTGTTCTATAGATGGTTTATGTATCTCTATACCTATGAAAGTTGTGTTTGTAGCCTCCTTTGCCCTTTGTAAGAGATGCCTCCCACTTCCAAAGCCTATTTCTATCACCACATGTGAAGTTGGTTTAAAGTCTTTTATAAAATACTCTACTTTTTTTAAATACTTATTATCTTTGCTTAAAAGTAGTTTTGATTTTTTACTATCTATATTTGAGTAGGTAAGCTCTAAATTTAAACTCTCTTTAAGAGCTTTTAGAGCATCTTGAATAATAAAAACTGGGGAAATTCGTGTAAGTTTTTCTGCTTTTATAAGATAGTCATCTTTTCTATTTATAACCTCTAAAAAGAACTCTTTTTTACCTTTTTTAACTTTGATGAGGGATTTATTTCTATCAAAAAGAGTCGCAAACTCAAACTCATATCCATCTTTTACAAACGGATACGAAGGATGAGTAAACTTTTTTGTTTGAATATTTGGCATTATTTTACTTCTACAGATATCTCTTTAGATGGTTTTGTAGGTATGCCATCACTATCTATACCTATAACTTGATATTTATATGTTTTGCCCAATTTTATATTTTTATCTACAAATATAGTCTTTGTTATATTTGTTATTTTTAAAATTTTTGGTATCAGATACAAGTTATAATATCTTTTTATTACTATATATTTTCTGATTTTTCTAGTAGGAGGTCTCCATTTTATTATAACTCTTCCATCTACAAGTCTATATTCGATTATAGTTGGTGCTGGTAAATTTGGTTTTGTCCGTCCCATTTTCCCCTCTTTAGCTAATGGAGATTCTAACCCGTCAATATCAACAGCGGTAACTTTGTAATATACAATTTGTCCATCTTTTGGTATATTATCTATAAAATATCTATGATAAGATTTTGCATGTTTTGAATAAAGTGTATCTTTAAAAGATGATGTATATATATTGTATTGAACTATATTTCTATCCTGATTTGGATCAAACCAAGTTATTTTGATCTTTCTAGGTTCTGTTTGTGTAGGTGGAACTGTTATTTGAGGTGTCAATGGTAGAGGTTTCGAATGAGCCATAGCTATATTTGATGAGGGAGTAGAAATATCATTGAATGTATGAGCAATGACTTTGTATAAATATGTTTTACCGTCAACTATATCATAATCTATATATTCAACTGCCATAGAATTTTTAATAGTCGCTATATCTTTCCAATTCATCGAGTTATAATCACTTCTATATATAGTATAATCTCTTATGATGCTATTTTTATTATAAATTGACCAAGTAAGTTTGATCTTTTTAGGTAGGTTGCTTGTGGCTTTTAAATTTTTTATCGGTGTTAGGGTGTATTTTGTTCTTGCAACTATATCTTTTGATGCTATGGAAACTCTCCCATCTTTTGTAAAACACGATATTCTATAGTGATAGATACTATTTGGAAGGAGTCCACTATCAACATAACTGTTTGCCACAGGATCATTTACACTATCTATAACTTTATATATTTTTATCTTCGGAATATATCTAAGTATTCTATAACCTGCTATGTCTCTTCTGTGAACAACATCCCATTTTAAAACTATTTCATCCATAGAGGAACGATACCTTATATTTTGAATCCTAGGCAGTGTTCTATCAACTTTAAATTTTGAAAGATATGGCAAATTAATAGCCGGCATCTTTATATTTTGAAAATTTACAACATTTTTACTACAAGCACTAAAAAGTGCTACTAAAACGGTCCAAAATATAATCTGTAGATATTTTTTCATATAATTCCTCTCTAACAAACTGTTTTTCCAACACACTTTGCATATCCAAAAAGAGTGGTGCTTTAACAAAAAGCTTTTTACCTATCTTCGGATGAGTAAAATATATTATATATGCATGTAACAATACTCTAACTATTTTATCCTTTTTACTCTTAAACCCATATGTGGTATCTCCAACTATACTTCTTGAAAGAGATTCTAAATGAGCTCTTATCTGGTGTGTTCTTCCTGTGTATAGTTTTATGGCTATTAACTCATATTTTGCATCTTTTGATGTTAGAAGTTTTATAAATCTTGACTTTGCATACTTTCCTTTATCTCCTGATTTCATTTTAAGGCGATTTTTAGGATTTCTTGCTATGAAGCTTTCTATCGTTATATCCTCTTTTAATGGTGGAGTTATAAGTGCTAAATAGTATCTTCCCATAGATTTATCTTGAAGTTGAGCTGAGAGTTTTGAGTGAGCATCATTTGTTTTTGCTACGACTAAGGCTCCACTTGTTTCTTTATCGATACGATGAACTATACCGTTTCTGTGTTTACCACTTATGGTTGATAGAGAGTAATTTTTTGAACTAAGCCAATCAACCAAAGTAGCCTCTTTTACGGAGGGAGCGGGGTGAACAGTTAAAAAAGGAGGTTTATTTATCACTAAAAGTTCACTATCTTCATATAAAATTTCTACATCAAAATCAACCTCATACTCACCTCTTTCATCTTTAGCTATATGAGTTATCTCATAAAAAATTGTATCACCATTTTTTAATTTATACCCACACTTGTTTATTTTCTTATCATTTACTAAAACACCTGTTACCTTTATAAAGTTTTCAACCTGATTTCTAGCAATGTTTAGATGTTTAGATAAAAAACTATCCAATCTCATATCTTTTTCCGCTATAATTTTTTTCATAATTTTATTCCTAAAGGGTTTTCTTTGATAAAAGTAAATAAAAAGATTTTTATACATTTTGACTATGTATTGCCAATACTATTGTTACCGTTAATATTTACTTCATATTTTTTAGTAAAAGAGCTTCACCCAGTTCTCGCACATAAACAACTTGTCTATTTTAGCATAGGCTTTTTAACCTTTCTTTTTTTCTTTTTGTTTCCTATAAAAAGGCTCTTATGGATAGTTCCTGTATTTTATTGGTTCGATGTTATACTTTTACTTAGTGTAAAACTATTTGGAGTTACAAAGCTTGGAGCAAAAAGGTGGCTTGAAATACCATTTACTCACTTTACAATACAGCCATCGGAGATTATGAAACCAGCTCTTGTTATGATACTTTTATATTTAGTTAAAAAATATCGTCCGGAAAATGAAAAATATTATAATTTAAAAGAGTTTTTAAGATTAAGCATCTATATACTTATTCCATTTCTTCTCATAATAGAAGAGCCAGATCTTGGAACAGCCTTGATGATACTTATAGTTGGTTTTGGAACTTTGTTTGTTATAGGAGTTGATTGGAAGATATGGACGGCTATAGTGGTTATCGTTAGTTTATCTGCTCCATTTTTGTATAATTCTCTTCACGATTATCAAAAAAAGAGGATACAAGATTTTTTAAATAAACCAAGTTACCATGTCCAACAGGCAGTTATTGCTATAGGAAGTGGTGGGACACACGGAAGGTCAAAAGAGGAAGCAACTCAATCACATCTAAAGTTTTTACCTATATCCACAAGTGATTTTATATTTTCTTTTTTTATGGAACGATTTGGATTTGTTGGTGGAGTTTTACTTATAACACTATATTTTCTAATAATACTGCATCTTTTGATGATGGTTAGATACTCTCAAGGGGAGTATCTTATGCAAATAGTATCAGCGGCATTGGCATTTTTGTTTTTTGTGCATATGGGAGTAAATATAGCTATGAATATAGGCTATGCACCTGTTGTTGGTATTCCTCTACCACTTATGAGTTATGGTGGGACAAGTTTTATGACCACTATGATCATCATAGGAATATATGAAAATCTTGTAACATTTAGACACGACGATTTATATGAGTCTATCAACTATGAAGGAGAAGAAGAGTGAAAAACACTCTAGCTTTTACTTATTTATCTTCCTTTGCTCAAAGCATAAAATCCCTAACTAAAAATATCATAAAAAAGACAAGGAGAATTATGCTAACTATACATCTATCATAAACTCCCTCATTGTGGCGACTCACTATAACAGAACTTATAGCCTCTTCTTCTTATGGTTTCTATACATTTTATGCCCAAGTTTTTATCTAGCTTTTGTCTTATAGCATTTATCGAAGTTTCAACCACATTAGGTGTGATAAACTCCGGCTCTTCCCATATAGCATTTAAGAGTCTATCTTTTGAGATGACCTGATTTTTATGCTCTGCTAAATAGACAAGTATGTCAAAAGGTTTACCCTTTATCTCTATCTCCTTATCTTTATAAGAAGTCTTTTCTTTTCCTATATCTATGATAAGTTTTCCTATCTGGATACGGTTATCTATAGTTCTTCTTAGTTTTACTTCAACTCTTGCTGAGATGATATCTATATCAAAAGGCTCTTTTATAAAGTCATCTGCACCTGCTTTTAAAAATGCTATCTCTGTCTCTTTATCATCGACTATAGATAAGACTATCAAAGGAACTTTGAGTTCATTTGATATTTTAGTAATAAATTTTTTTGTTTTGATATACTCAAGATCATAATCAATGAGTATCAAATCATAGTTTCTAAATCTCAAAAAGTTCGAACTATCATCTATATCATAAGCATCATCAACTATCACCCTTATATTTGTTGCTAACTGTTTTGATAGTTCCTCTTCAACTCCAACTGCTAGAATCCTCATCTATGTGCCTTTCTTTACCATAAGAACTTTTAAATTATATTAAAGTATCTAAAATAAGTTTAAAAAAACTTTAAAATCAAAAATTAATCTCCATAATCAACAACTTTTGTATCGTTTGGCTTGGTTTTTATAGCTTCCCATACCTTACCATCTTTTAGTGATACCCATCTTTAGCATATTTCTCTAAGTCATCCTCTTTTGTTTTTACATCAACTATCAAACTTAAATCATATGCTCTTGCCTTATTTACAAAGTTTATTCCAACCTTAAGATACCCCACAATATCTATTTTTTCTTTGAGAGTTAAAAGTCTTTTTCTTACCTCTTGGCATTATTTTTATCATTTAACTTAAGGGAACCTACAAAAAACACTATATGTCTTACCAGCTCATCTCCAAAAAATCTGAAAAACTATATAATCTTTTAGTTAATATTAAGTAAATATTTTTTCATTATTTCTTTTTTTGAAATTTTAAAATTTTTTGAAATATAAAGATCATCTTCTAACTTTTTTATAATTTTTTCATACTTTTTAGCATCATAAGAGAGTAGAAGTTTTAAAACCCCTTTTGTACCTTTTGCATCTTTTATCTTTTCATAAAAGCTTTTATCAGATATTTTTTTACTCCTAAAACTTACTTTAGAAAGCAAATATCCAAAAATCATACCAAAAAATCCATACAAAAGATAATAAAGATTAAATTTATTTTCTTTCTTAGTAACACTTTTTGGGATTTTTTGTTTTATCTTAACAAAGATAGGTTTTGTAGATTTTTTTATAATTTTCTTAGTTTTACAATCAACATAGACTATTTTAAAAGAGGGTATAGTAAAACTTTTCTTAGATAGCACGACAAATTTTTGTAAAAAAGTATTATTTGAGATGATAGGAGTATCGCCATAGATAGTAGTATCTTTTATTTTTAACTCAAAGCTTCCTATATCTTCAAAGTTACCTTCTCCATCTATTTTTACAGTTAGTTTAGTAACTCCTGATTTTTCTTTTATAAAACTTTTTATATTAAAGTCTCCATATAGTTTTGTTTGTGATGCTTTGTTTGTGAGGTTTATATCTATAGGTTTGGTTTCAAAACTCTCATAGTCATAGTCATACTCATCAAAGTTTCCTATTGATTTATTTACATTTTTTTTCAAGATTATATCAAGACAAGCAGATGAGATAGAGATATTTTTCTCTTTTATTGGATAAAGGGTATATATCCAACTTTGAGATTTTTTTGTTTGAGTTATATTTTTATCTTTTACTTTTAAGCTATTAAAAAAAGGTGGAGTAAAATTTATTCCTGCTATTTTTTTGTCATCATCAAAGCTAAATATAAATTTAACTTTAAAATTCTCTCCTATAAAACTAGGCTTTTTATCAACTTTTACTTCAAATCTATATCCATTTGCAAAAAGTGAGATAGCTAATAGAAAAAATAAAAAACTACCAAGGATTAATCGTATCATTACTATCTCCTTTTGTTAGTTCTATCAAAAGAGTTTTTATTTTAAAATCATCCAACTTTTTATCTTTTTGGTTACTTACCATAATAGTAGTAAAATCTTTTTTGGTTGAGTTTGTATCGATCAATTTTTGAACGATTTGAAGATTTTTTTCAACTTTTTTTGTGGTTTTAATACTTTTAGCTAAGTTATAAAAGTTAAAAGCTTGATTATAATTTTTTAGTTTAAAATAACAATTTGCAATATTAAAAAATGTTTTATATTTTAACTCTTTTGACTTTGTAACAACTCTTTTATAGTTTTGCAAAGCTAGTTTATAGCTTTTATCTTTATAGTAAGCATTTGCTAAGTTATAAAAACTTTGTGGAGATTTTTTTTCTTTTATAACTTTTTTAAAATACTTAACAGCTCTTTTATAATCACCATCTTGATAAGCCTTTTGTGCTTTGTTTATATCCAAAAAATCAAGAAAAAGTGCATTTGATGAAACAGAAATATAAAAAAGAGTGATTAAAAGTGCAAACATTTTAACTCTTCTTGGTGAAAAAAGGGCAAAAAATAGTGTAATAGTTGCTAAATAGAGTGGATAATGATATAACTTTTTAAACTCTTTTATAGAAAATGTTACTGATTTTGATGAAGTTAAAAGAGTTTTCATATCGCTATCTTTATGGCTAAATAAAATCACTCTTCCTATCTCTTTTATAGCATAGTTTGCACTTGTCAAAACTATCTCACCATCTTGATTTTTTAAGTAACCATTTTTAAATCTTATAGGTGTTGGAGTTTTTGTAGCCGTTAGATAGACAATTATATCTTTTTTTAAAGTTTTTATCTTTGAAAAATCTTTTATATCAGTTCCATCTGTAAATATGATGATACTTTTTTCTTTTATATTTTTTATGGCATTGAAAAGATTTGAGGATTTTGATAGGTTTTGAGGAATATCAAGATGCTTTACAAGATAGCTTAAGATAGTTAAGTTGGTAGTCTTTGGTGCTACTTTATAAAGTTTATCACTAAAACAGTAAAAAGAGAGTTTAGCAGTAGTGCTTTTTAAAAGTTTTTCTATCTTTTTTTTAGCAAAAGTTAGTCTATCTGGATATATATCACTAGCTTTCATAGATGCTGATATATCTAGTAAAATAGCATATGATGGAACTTTTGAGTGAAGTTTTACCTCATCTTTTGGTAAAACTGGTCGAGATAGAGCTATGATAAAGAGAAAGAGGGTTAAAAACAAAAGCATATTTTTACCAAAAATCCCAAGATAGTTTCTCCTTATGATAAGTTTTTCCAAAATTTTTGAATCAAATATCCTATTTATATATCTTTTGTTTGTAACTATAAAAAATCCGAGTATGATAAGAGGAAGTATCATAAAAAGTAAGAAGTTTGAATTTAAAAATATCATACAACAGCCCTCTTATTTAAAAGATATGTATAAAAAAGTAGAGATAAAAAGGCAAAAAATAGTGGCAGTTGATAGAGTGGCTCTTTTATGGTTTTTATCTTTTTAAACTCTCTTTTAGGATAGAGGATGTTTAACTCTTTTAAAGTAATATCTAACTTTTTTATATCTATTTTGAAAAATTTACCTCCGCTATTTTGTGCTATAGCTTTTAAAACATCCTCATCAAAATCATCTCCATATCCTATAACATATATAGTTGAGTTTGTATCCTTTATAAAACTCATCAACTCTTCTATAGATGTTTTAGAACCCTTATCTATACCGTCTGTTATTAGGATAGTTATGGATTTTAAAGAGGTTTTTTTAAGTGAATTTGATAGCATCAAGGCATCATAAAGATGGGTATCTATCTTTCCTAAATCTCCAACTTTTATACTATCTAAACTTTTGCTTAAAAAGTTTTTATCCTTTGTATATGGTGATGCTATAGCTATAGAGTCTGCAAAATATATCATAGAAAGCATATCTGCATCCCTTTTATTTATAAAATCTTTTAAACTCTTTTTTATAGATGTAAAATTTTCTTGCATACTTAAACTAAGATCTACTAAAAAAAGGATTGATATAGAGCTTTTATCGATGCTTTCATATTTTTTTAAAATATATGGAGAGGTTAGTGTGAGTGTCAAAAAAAGAAATGTCAATACTTTAAAAAAATCTATCAAAGAGTATCGATTGGAGCTTTGGGCTAAAAGTTTTGTATTTGAAAACAAAAGTGCATCCTCTTTTTGAGGACATAGTTTTATGCAGAGTAAAAACAAAAAAAATAGCAAAAACAGATATGGATACTCTAAATGGATGTTACTCATTTGAGACTACTTCTAAAAAAAGATTGTAAAGTCTTTTAGATTCTTCATCAAAAGGCTCTACCTCTTTTTTATATTTATATTTTGAGATATTTTTTAGTAACTTTTTATATATCTCTTTTGATTTTTCGTTTTTAGCTAAGATAAAACCATACTTAGTTATAAGATATGATGCTCTTTTTGGGTTTGAAAAGTCTATGTTAATATAGCCTTTTAGTGCTAATTCCTCTTTTGTTAATGGGCGATTTTTTCTTTCATAGTATAGTTTTATAAGGTATATAACCAATATGGTGCAAAATATAATAGTTGCAGTTAAAAAAAATATAGAAAAATCCTCTATTCTTTCCAACCCCTCTATATCCTCTATCATCTTTTCCCCATAAATAGTCTTTTTAAGTTTTTAACAGGATTTTCATCTGTATAGATTTTTACAAATTTTACTTTATCTTTTTTTAACTTTTCATATAAAGAGTGATCATACTCTTTGATTTTTTTGTTATACTCTTTTACTAAGGAACCATCCATATTGACAAAGAGAGACTTTTTGGTTGAGGCATCAAGTAGATGAACCATAGAGATATCAGCTAACTCCTCTTCAAATCTATCTCTAACTATGATAACGAAGAGTTCGTGTTTGATATTTAACTTTCTTAACTCTACATAGTCAAAAAAGTCTCCTATCAAAAAGATGATAGAGCTTTTTTTGATATGTTTTTTTATCTCAAGTTCAAGGTTTTTTAGACTCAAACTCTTTCCCACCGGATAAAACTCTAAAACATCTTCAACTGCTTTTGTAACAAATGAAAGTTTTTTAGATGATTTTATGAAGCTTTCTATCTTATCCGTATAGATATATGAACTAAATCTATCTTGATATCTTATGGCTAAGACCCCTATGATAGAGAGAATTTGTGCAATAAGTTCTTGTTTTTGCACTTTTGTTCCAAAGTAAACACTACCACTTAGAAGTAAAAAGACTGCTATATTTAACTCTCTTTCACTTTTATACACTTTCATATATGGTTTTTGCTTTTTAGCACTTGTTTTATGATCTATTCGTTTCGCGTCATCCCCACTAACATACTCTCTTAACTCGCTAAAATCAAGCCCATCCCCATCAAATATGCTAGAATGATTTGCTAAGTATTCGCTAAAAACCGCTCTTTTTGTTCTTATGACGAGATTTTTTGCTTTTGTTTTCAAGGTAGTAAAACTTCCTCAAGTATCATATTTATAATCTCTTCACTTGTTTTATCTTCTGCTATGGCATCATAGCTTAAGATGATACGATGTCTTAAAACATCTTTCGCCATAATCGCTATATCCACAGGAGTTACATAATCTCTTTTTTGTAAGTATGCATAAGCTTTTGATGCTTTATAGAGTGCTATAGAAGCTCTTGGACTTGCTCCAAAATCTATATAGTTTTTTAGAGTTTCACTAGGCTCTCTTGTTGCAAAAATAAGTTTTACTATATACTCTTTTAACTCTTCATCTATATGGACTCTTTCTACAGCTTCTTTTGTTTTTTGTAATTTTTCTAAGTCTGCTATCTGCTTTGTTTGATACACTCTTGTTTTTGTTATGAGATCTATGATTTGTTTTTCTTGCTCCTTCGTGTTATACTCAACCACAACTTTTAACATAAATCTATCAAGCTGAGCTTCTGGAAGGTTGTAAGCTCCCTCTTGTTCTATGGGATTTTGTGTAGCAAGAGTTAAAAAAGGAGATTCTAGTTTAAAAGTAGTATCCCCTATAGTTACCTGTTTTTCAGCCATAGCTTCTAAAAGAGCTGATTGAACTTTAGCAGGAGCTCTATTTATCTCATCGGCTAAGAGAAGATTTGTAAAGATGGGTCCTTTTTTTATCTTAAACTCTGAGGTTTTGATATCATATATCTCACTACCTATGATGTCTGATGGTAAGAGATCGGGAGTAAATTGAACTCTTTTAAACTCCAATCCTAAAGTTTTTGCCAAAACATTTACGGTAGTAGTTTTTGCAAATCCTGGAAGTCCCTCTAAAAGTATATGGCCATCACATATAAGTGCTATCAAAAGTGAGTCTATCATCTTTTCTTGTCCTATGATAGATTTTGATATCTCATCTTTTATTCTTAAAAGTAGATTGGCCATAATATCTCCCTTTATGTTTTTATGGATTTTATCGAAAGATATTAAAGAAAGATAAAAAAATGTCGATTTAGTTACAGCAAATTGCAAAATAGGGAAAATTTATGGATGATGTTGTAACAAAAAATAGGATAGATGATTTGCTAATAGAGCTGTCTTTGCTTGATAACAATGTAGATAAAGAGTTAAATATCGTTTTGCTTAGCGACAATGATGATATGAAAAAGTTAAATTATTTTATTTTCAATGATATAGATGGAATCAACTACTATACTATGGGTGATCCTTATGATACAGATCTAACAATACTCTCCCAAATGGATATTGTTTTATACAATAAAAATAATAAAAAACTCGAAAATATGCTTTTAGAAAATATCATAAATAGACATCTAAATTGTAAATTTATCCACATAGTTGATAGCTCTAACTATAGAAAGTTAGACCTTTTGGAAGAGTATCTTCAAGGGGTAAGTAAAGTTATAAAACTTGATAGTGACTTAGAAGAGTATATCTTTGAAATCCAAAAAGAGCTTATGAATGCCTTTTACTCAAAAAGACTTCAAAATATTAAACCTATTGATATTATATATGAACAAAATGAGTTTGAAAAAAGGATTGATGAACTTATAAAAAAGAGAGTTTGTTTCACAAGTTTAAGATATACATATGAAAGTGATATGGATATATCAAAATATAACCTAAAAAAAATACTAAGAGAAAAAGATGGTATCTACATAGATAAAAAGAGAAATGAGATATACTTTTTACTTTTAGATGTAATGCCCCAAAAAGCAAACTCTATCATAAAATCCCGTATAAAAAACTTCAGCATAAGACTTAGTGAAATCTCACACAAAAGTGTCTTTGATATAGTATTTGGTAATTGATTTTTATTGACTATGCTTCTTCCCAAAAACTGAACAAGAAAAAAAGAGATTAAATTTCCATATGATAAAACAAGATATAGGGGTGTTGTGTAAGAGTATTAGGTAAAACTATATTTATCTTTATTTTATTATTTTTTGTTATAATTAGAACACAAATTATAAAGGTGTCTTATGTTAAAAGATTTTGCAAAATTAGAAACTTTTTTGGCGATAGTCAAAGAAAAAAGTTTTTCAAAAGCTTCTAAAAGGTTGGGTATATCACAGCCGGCTGTTACTCAACAGATAAAATGGCTTGAAGATTTTTTAGATACCAGGATAATAGAGAGAAAGAAAAACGGTATTACTCTTACAAAAAGTGGTGAAGAGCTTTACAGAGTTGCTCTAAGACTAAATAAGTGTATAAGTAATGTTGAAAAAGAGATCATAAAGATTATGAATAAAGAGCTTACCTTTGTTATAGGAGCATCATTTACCATAGGAAACTATGTGTTACCAAGTTTTTTAAATGGAGCCAAAAAAGTTATAGAAAACGATGTTTTAGTTCAGATAGATCTTTCGGAGAAGGTCTTGGAGGAACTTTTAAATAAAAAGATAGATCTAGCTTTGATAGAATCACCCATCTTTAAAGATGGTATCATCTATAGAGAGTGGCTTGAAGATGAGTTTGTAATCTTCTCAAATCAACCTCTACCAAGATATGTAAATCCCGATGACTTAGTAAATTTTAACTGGGTTTGTAGAGATGAAGAGTCACATACTAGAAAAGTTATAGCAGATACTTTTGATGAAGCAGGACTAGAGTGCAAAGCTTTTGATGTAGCCTCAACAGTTACCTCCGCAACTGCACTTGTTCAAACCGTTTTGAGGGCTTCTAAAAGTTTAGAAGATAAACAAACTGTCGCTATCATTTCTAAGGTTGCTATAGAGGATGAAGTTGAAGCGGGCAGACTTTTTTGTGCTAAAATAAAGGGGCTAAGATTTAAAAGAAATTTCTATGTAGGTTATATAAAAGATAGAAAACACGATGTTTATCTTGAAAAAATGGTTGATTTTATTATGAAAGAAAATAAGATTTAATATAGGGAACTTCTAAACAATAATCTTAGCTTTATCACAATTTTTTCAAGAAAACTCCGTTCTCTAAGACAGGGATGAATTGAAAAAGGTATTGCTAATTTTTTGAATATTTGCTATAATATCATCAAAGTAAGAAATAGCAAGTATATAACCGATATTTCCCTACTTTTAAGAGATGAGTACCTCATTTGAGTATAAAGCATCTCATTTTTGGAAGATAAAAATAACAAATGATTGTAGATATGATAAATTTTTTTAAAGATGGTATAAACTTATGAAAACCTACTCTCACGGAGGCGATATAACAACTTTTAAAGAAAAAACAGGGTGTAAAGAGGTTTTGGATCTCTCTTCAAATATAAACTTCATAAAGCCAAAAATAAAAAAAGATTTTAACAATCTTTCTATCTTTTCATATCCAAACTATGACAAACTCTATAAAGCTTTATCAAAAAAATTTAAAGTAAAAAAGTCTCAAATAGAACTCTTTAACGGTGCAACTTCAGCCATATACTCTTTTTTTAGTAGAGTTAAAAGTAAAAAGGTTGTTATTTATTCTCCTGCATATTTGGAGTATAAAAGAGCATCAAAACTTTTTAAAAAAGAGGTTGTTTTGATAGATAGGTTTAAAAATCTCTATGAAGATATACCCAAAAACTCTCTTGTTATCTTTGTAAATCCTTCAACTCCGGATGGTAGATACTATAAACTAAAAAAACTTTTTAAACTTTGGAAGAAAAAAAAAGCCACCGTTTTAGTTGATGAGAGTTTTTTAGAGTTTTGCAAAAACTGCAAGAGTGCGGTATCTTTTTTAAAAAGTTATAAAAAGCTCTATATCCTAAAATCACTCACAAAGTTTTACTCAAGTGCGGGAGTTAGAGTTGGTATCATCATCTCAAATAAAAAAAATATAAAAAAACTAAAAAAGTATGAGCCTTTATGGAAAATCTCCGAGTTTGATAAAAACTATATTTTAGAGGCTTTAAAAGATAAGAGCTTTATAAAAAGAACTTTTAAAGAAAACAAAAAGGCTAAAAAAAGACTTTTAAAAAGTTTAGAAAGTTTAAGTTTTGTTAAAAAGATATATCCCTCATCGGCAAATTTTGTTTTGGTAAAACTAAAAGACTTAACGGCAAAAGAGTTTCAAAAAAGAGTCCAAAAGAGGTGCATTATGATAAGAGATTGTTCAAACTTTGACTTTTTAGATGATAGTTTTGTTAGAATAGCGGTTAAAAAAGGTTTTGATTTTAGATCTTTATTACTTTTATGATAAAATAATTCTTAAATAACCAAAGGATATGGATGAAACCAATCCCTTATGGACTTAGTGATTTTAAAAGGGTTTTAAAAGAGGGTTATTACTATGTTGATAAAACAAATTATATACCTCTTATAGAAGAATATGGGAATTTTTTATATCTTATTCGTCCTAGAAGGTTTGGAAAAAGTCTGTTTTTAAATATGCTTGATTTTTATTATAATAAAATATATGAAAAAGATTTCGAACTTTTAAAAGATTGCTATATATATAAAAACCCCACAAAACTAAAAAATAGCTTTTGTATTTTAAAATTTGATTTTAGTGCCGTTTCAACCAAAGGGAATGTTGATGAAAATTTTAGTTACTACTGCAATATTCAAATAAAAAATTTTCTTGACATGTATGGTTTTAATGTTGATTTTGATTTTAATATTCCAACTCATAATAATTTAAATAAAGTATTGAAAACTTTAAAACAAACTCATCCCGATACCAAGATATATGTTCTTATAGATGAATATGATAATTTTATGAACGACCTTTTAATGAATGATAAAAAACAATACAACAAACTTGTAAGCTCAACTGAAGCAGTTTATAAAGAGTTTTTCAAACTATTAAAAGCTTTGACGAATGAAAATGATTCCCTTTTGAAAAAGATGTTTTTTACCGGTGTATCTCCACTTGCACTATTTGATGTAACAAGTGGGAGCAATATAGGTAAAAATATCACAAATGAATACCATTTTAACGATATGCTTGGAATTACTGAGAGTGAATTTGAAGATATGATTAAATACTATAAACTTCAAAGTTTTTATGAATCAAAAAAAGAAAATATCAAAAAATGGTATAACAATTATAAATTTAATAAAAAAAGAACAAATACTATCTACAATACAGATATGGTTTTATACTATATAGATAAGTTAAAAATTACTAAAGATGAACCAGATAACCTCATAGATATAAATGTCCGAACTGATTATTCCAAACTAAAGTATCTTGTTCATACCAACAATAAACTAAACGGTAACTTCAATGTTTTAAAAACTCTATTTGCTCAAAATTATATATTGGTAGATACTATAAAAGATAGTTTTTCCTCATATGAATTGCTAAAACAGGAAAACTTTATATCACTTTTGTATTATCTTGGACTTATTAGCATAGATGGAGTAAAAAGGGGTAAAATAAAACTACATATACCAAATCAAACTATCAGAGTAATAATGGCAGAGTTTTTAAATACAATGTTAAGTGAAACAGATACATTAAACTTAAATATCCAAATATTTAGTGATTTGATTTATGATTTGGCTTATGATAACTCATTAGAGTTATTTAAATACCTTGCAAAAATCTTAGATGAAACAACTTCTATAAGAGATCTTATATCGCTTGAGAGTGATATAAAGATGTTTTATATGACATATTTTTCATTAAACAGATTGTATGCAAGTATCAGTGAAATGGAGTTAAATAAAGGATATAGCGATATTTTGCTACTAAAAGCTCCAAATATAAAAGATAATATACCAAATATACTTATAGAGTTTAAATTTTTTAAACAAAGCGATAGTATAGATAAGACAAAACTAAATAGTGCCGTAAACCAGGCAATAAAACAGATAGAAAAATATAAACAAACCTCAAAGTTTAAGATAGATAAATCTATCATTGTTATATTTAGAGGATTTGAGTTGCTCTATTGTGAGTGGGCTTAAGTCTTTTTATTATACCAATGGAAAATGGAAAATGATAAAAGTAAAAAGTAAAGCCTTGAGCCTTGAATGATATCTCTATCTTTGGCACAAGCAGTGATGCCGGAAAATCAACCATAACCTTTGTCATAGCAAAGCTTTTGCAAGAAGCAGGAGTAAAAGTTACTCCCTTTAAAGCTCAAAATGTCTCTAACAATGCCAAAGTAGCCGATGATAACAGTGAAATAGCTGTTGCTCAATACTTTCAAGCAAAAGAGATTTTAAACTTAAAGACTACTTTTCACATAAACCCTGTGCTTTTAAAGTCCGGGCGAGGAAGTAGCTCAAGTCTTATCGTTGAGGGTAGGACAGTGGAAGAGATGAATGTAAGAAGTTATTATAAAGATATAGATAGGCTTAAGCCTATCGTAAAAAGAAACTTTGAAGAGTTAAAAAAGAGTTTTGATGTAGTTGTGGCCGAGGGAGCGGGAAGTCCTGTGGAGTTAAATCTTATGGATAAAGATCTATCAAATATCTTCATAGCAAAAACTTTTAACACAAAGATAATCCTTGTAGCAGATATTCAAAAGGGCGGAGTTTTTGCTTCTATTTACGGAGTCTATCATCTTTTGCCAAAAGAGCTTCAAAAAAATGTCATAGGTGTTATAGTAAACAAGTTTCAAGGAGATAAAACTCTTTTTAACAAAGGAGTTAGGATTATCGAAGAAGAGTTTGGATTGAAAGTTTTTGGAGTTTTGCCATATCATCCTTTAAATCTTGGCTTTGAGGATTCGGCATCACTTTTAAACTATACTCAAGCAAAAAGTGGTATAAAGATAAAAGTTGCAGTTATAAAATATCCTACGATGAGTAACTATAACGACTTTGAATCTCTGCTTGCCGATAGCGAGGTGGAGGTAGAGTTTGTTTTTGGTAATATGAGTCTTGACAGGTTTGATATGGTTATTTTACCCGGAAGTAAGCTAACTATAGAAGATCTTAAGTGGCTTAAAAGAAGTGGATTGGATAGAAGGATAAAGAGTTTTAAGGGGATTTTGTTTGGGATATGCGGAGGATTTGAAAAGCTTTGTAAAAGAGTTGGAAATGAGAAGGGTTTAGGACTTATCGACGATGATGTAGAGTTTTATGAAAAGAAGATATTAAATCGTAGTAGTTACAATATTTTCGGCATAGAGCTTGAGGGGTTTGAGCTGCATGAGGGAAGGGCTAAAAAGTATCCATTATTCTATCATAATGGAAATATCTATGCAACATTTGTTCATGAAGTTTTTGATAGTGATAAGTTAAGAGAGTTTATCTTTAAAAAGATAGATAGTAGCTACAAGGGCTATAACTTTAGAGAGTATAAAAGAAAAAAGATAGAAGAGTTTATGGCTGTTATGAAAGAAAACTTAGATGTAAAAGGACTGCTTTCTTGTATCCTCACTTAGCACTTTTAGCATATCTGATAGATAGAGTTTTTGGTGAGTTTAACTTTATCAAAGGTTATAAACATCCTATTATTTATATGGGAGATATGATAAAGTGGTTTGAAAAAAACTTTTATGAAGACTCTAAAGTTAGAGGAGCCATATTAACTTTATTTGTAGTTGGAAGTGTTTTTTTAGTAACTTTTTTTATAGAAAGTTTTGTAACAAATACCTTTGTTTTAGCGATACTTGCATCAATAGCCATATCTTCAAAGATGCTTTATGATGAAGTTAAAAAAGTTATAAACAAGCCACAAAATATAAAATATCTTGTAAGTCGTGATACAAAAGAGTTAAGTCAAAGCGATATTTATAAAGCTTCCATAGAAACTTATGCAGAAAATTTGAGTGATGGAGTGGTTGCACCCTTATTTTATCTTTTGATTTTTGGACTAAAAGGGGCATTTGTCTATAAGGCGATAAATACTCTTGATAGTATGGTCGGATACAAAATAAAAAGATATGAAAACTTTGGATATTTTAGTGCAAAACTTGATGATTTGGCAAACTTTATTCCCTCAAGGATAACTGCTATCATAATAGGAGGAGATATAAAAAAGATATTTTCTTGTGCAAGATTTTATGAAAGTCCAAATGCTGGATATCCTATATGTGCTATGGCTTATAGAGTGGGAGTAAAACTTGGAGGAGATACAAAATATTTTGGAAAAGTGAAGAAAAAACCATATTTTGGAGAGGGAAGAGAGAGGATAAAAAAAGATGATGTTTTAAAAGCTTTGCAAACTCAAAGAAGAGTTGATGTTTTAATCATAACAGGAGTTGGGGTTTTATCACAAAGTTTTCCTCTTAACCTATGACTTTCATAAGTTCCTAAAATCTTTATTTCACTTGAAAAAAACTCTAACTCTTCCAAAGCTCTTTTCATACAAGTTGAATCTATATGCCCCTCTATATCAACATGAAATCCTGTAGCATTTAGAGTTCCCTCCATCGCATAACTTTCAAGTTTTAGCAAATTTATGCCATTTGTTGCAAATCCACCAAGTGCTTTATATAAAGCTGCCGGAATATCTCTTACTTGGAAGATGATAGATGTTATATAGTTTTTCTTTTTTTTATATGGCGGTATATATTTATCTTTTGAAAGTATAAAAAATCTTGTAGTATTCCCCCTTACATCTTCAAAATGCTCTTGTAAAAGTTCCAAATCATATATCTTTGAAGCTAACTTTGATGCTATAGCACCAAAAGAGCTGTCATTTAACTCTTTTATCTCTTTTGCACTTCCCGCAGTATCTAGTTTTACTATGGAAGTAAGTCCTAGTTTTAGGATATTATTTTGGCATTGAGCTAGTGCTTGAGGATGTGAAGCTACATACTTTATATCCCCTTTTTTACTCCCCCTTACCCCTAAAAGGCAGTGAACAACTGGTTCAAAATGTTCTCCAACAACATGTAGCTTCATCTTCGGAATAAGCCTATATATTTCCTCTACCCTTCCTGCAGTTGAGTTTTCAAGAGGTATCATCGCATATATTGCTTTACCCTCTTCCACCATTTTCATAGCATCTAAAAAAGTTTCACAAGCTATTGGTGTAAGATTTGGATATGCACTTTTGCAGGCTTGTTCACTATATGCTCCTGTTACTCCTTGATATGCTATTTTTGTTGTCATAAGCTACTTTCCAAACTTCCTTTCATACCTTCTTAACATACTGATATTTCCCAAAATACCACCTTGATGGATGTAAAGTATCTCCTTTTTAAAAATCTTTTTATGATAAAGCATAGTTACCCAACCTTTTGGATCATAGACTAAGTCAAACTCTATTCCTGCATTTTTTAGCTCTTTCCAAATATCATAAAACTCTTTGTATAGTTTTGCAAAATAGTATTTTTTTGGAGTATCTAAGATAAAAGGATGTAAACTCTCATCTTTACAAAGTCCTAAAAACTCTTTTTTTAAGTAGTTTCTATCTGATACACAAGGGGTTGTCCAGACTTTAAACTCAGGAAGATTTTTTTGTAAAAACAAAGCTGTAGTTCCTGTGCCACTTGGCAAAAATATATCTATATTTTTTTTCTTTTCTTTTGCCCACTCTCTTATCTCATTGGCTAAAACTTTTAAACCTATCTCAGCCTCTTTTTCATAACCACCCTCGTGTATAAAGAGTTCATCTTCCAAAAAATCTTTTGGATACTCTCCCACTATCAAATTCATACCATTTTTCAAAGCCATCTCATAGTTTCCATGTGGATTTTTCACTAAAAAATCAGCTATATGAGAGACATAGTAATCAAACTCTAAACCTTTTACTTTTGCAAAGAATGAGAGTGAAAGCATTGCATTTGATTGGGCTGAACCATAGGATATGAGTTTGTTATAGTTTGAGAGATCCTTATCAAATAAAAACCAAAGCTTTCTAGCTTTGTTTCCACTAAAAAAAGGATGAAGAAGTTCATCCCTTTTTAGGTAATAGTTTTCTCCTCTAAAGAGAAAGTTTTCAATGGGGGTTGGATGGTTAATTTCTATCAAGGCAGTTTAGATCACTAAAGGCCACTTTTAGCCTTTCTATCATAGACTTTTCACCCTCTCTAAGCCACTTTCTAGGATCATAGTAACTTTTGTTAGGTTTATCTTCACCTTGTGGATTTCCTATTTGAGACTGAAGATAGTCTTTATATTTTGCTTCATATTTTCTTACCCCATTCCAAAAAGCCCACTGAGTATCTGTATCTATGTTCATCTTTACAACACCATAACTCACCGCCTCTCTTATCTCTTCTAAAGAGCTTCCGCTTCCTCCGTGAAATACAAAGCTAACCGGTCTATCATCTGTTAAGTATTTGTTTTTTATATACTCTTGAGAGTTTTTAAGTATAACCGGCTGTAAAACAACATTTCCCGGTTTATAAACTCCGTGAACATTACCAAAACTAGCAGCTATTGTAAACTTATCACTTATCTTAGAAAGTCTCTCATAAGCCTTGGCTACTTCTTCTGGTTGAGTGTAAAGTAGAGAATTATCAACTCCTGTATTATCAACTCCATCTTCCTCTCCACCTGTTATTCCAAGCTCTATCTCCAAAGTCATACCAATAGCACTCATCCTTTTTAGATACTCTTCACAAGTAGATAGGTTATCTTCTAAACTCTCTTCACTGAGGTCTAACATATGAGAACTAAAAAGTGGTGAACCTGTCTGTTTAAAATATTCCTCACTCTCTAAAAGCAAAGCATCTATCCAAGGTAAAAGTTTTCTTGCGGCATGGTCAGTGTGCAAAATAACTGGAACTTTATAAGCTTTTGCAACTGTGTGAATATGTTTTGCGGCACTTACTGCTCCTAAAACTGCCCCCTCTTTAGCATCAAGTCCTTTACCTGCATAAAATGCAGCTCCACCATTACTTAACTGTATGATAACCGGAGAATTTACCTCTCTTGCCGATTCTAAAACCGCATTTATAGAGTCTGTCCCAACTACATTGACTGCAGGGATTGCAAAACCCTCTTTTTTAGCTATATCAAAAAGTTTGGTAACTTTATCTCCTGTTATAACACCTGTTCCTATCTTCTCAACTACACCCATCATATACTCCTATTTACTATACTCCACTTTTGTTTTTTCTCTTAAACTTTTTACAAGTTCATCAAATCTTTTCTTTGTTTTTTTAGCTTTTAGTACCTCTTTTATCTTATTTTTTACACTATCAAAAGGCACAACTGTTCCCTTTTTAACTCTATCTTGAAGATAAATTATATGGTAACCAAACTGAGTTTTTACAGGTTTTTTAGTAAACTCACCTTTTTTTAATGCAAAAGCAGCTTTTGAAAACTCTAAAACCATCCTTTTAGCATCAAACCAACCAAGCTCTCCACCATTAATTTTACTAGGACCTATAGAGTTTTTCTTTGCCAATTCTATAAACTTTGCCTCTTTATCTTTTGCATCCTCTAACTCTTTTATAAGTTTTTTTGCCTCTTTTTCATCTTTTACAAGTATGTGTCTTGCTTTTACTTTATCTTCTGGTTCGGTAAATTTATCTTTATTTTTATCATAATACTCTTTTACCTCTTTATCACTAACTTTGATACTATCTATGATTTTTTTACTATAAAGTTGAGTTGCTAAAGAGTTTTTGATATTTTCCAACTGCTCTTTATACTCTTTGGTCTTATCTATTCCCTCACTAAAAGCCTTCTTAGCTATAAGATAGTTATCAACTGCTATGTCTATTATCTGTTTTTTCTTTACATCATCAAGTCTATCTATACCACCTAGATTTTTTATCAATTCTCCATTTGGAAGAACCCTTAAAACTTGTTCTATATCAACATCTGTTATCTGCTTATCCCCAACAGTCGCATATGTTTTTGCTTGTGATTGAGTCATTATCGCACTTAAAAGTAGCAAACTTAGAGCTATTTTCCTCATATAAACCGTCCTTTTTAAAAAATTTTTTACATTACAATTATACTAAAATAATACTAAAAACAGCCCCTTTTTCATCATTTTTAGCCTCCAGTTTTCCACCTAAACTATCCTCTATGATAAACTTTGACATATATAGTCCAAGTCCGGTTGAATTTTTTGTAGCTTTGGTAGAAAAATATGGCTCAAATATTCTTGGTAATACCTTTTTATCTATCCCTTTTGCATTATCACATATCTGTATAACTTTCTTTTCATCTTTTTTAAATACTTTTATCCAAATCTTAGGCTCTTTTACCTCTCTTTTTATTAAAATATTTTCAGCATTTTTTATTAAGTTTAATAATACTTGAACAAGTTCGTTTTGATATGTTTTAACCTTTAAACTTTTATCTACATCAAGCACTAAATCGATTGTTTTTTTGGACAATGAATAGGTTGCTATGGATAGAGCTTTATCTATCGATTTATATATAAAAAACTCACTCTTTCTCTTTGATGGTTTAAAAAAATTTGAAAAATCATCTATGGTTGTTGAGAGATGGTTTACAAATTCCTCTATCTTTGTCAAAGATCTTAAAAAGAACTCTTTGTCATACATATCAAGTTCTATCTTTATATGAAGTCCCGAACTTGTAGCACTTATAGCAGAAAGTGGCTGTTTCCATTGATGAGCTATAAGGCTCATCATCTCTCCCATTTGAGCTAAACGGGTCTGATGAATCATAATGGAATCTTTTTTTAAGTTCTTCTCTACCTCCTGTTTTACTCTTTTTTCCAACTTTTTATTTAATGCTTCAAGTTCATTTGATGATATTTTAGCTATATTAGACAGGGCGTCAAGCTCTGCTACGGCACCAACATTCATTTTGACAGGTTTAAATCTTTTATATCTTAGCCTATTTTTATTTTGGCTATTTATATTTATCATAACTATAGAGTGAGTTAAATCATATACCTTACCTTTAAAAACAACTACTTCACTTCTACTTTGAAAACCTATCGCATCTTCATAACAAAAGCCATTTTCTTTGAAAAAATTTTCTCTTGCTACTGAAAACATCAAAAAAAATGCATCACTAAAACTATCTTCAAATGCTACTACACCTTTTTCATAATTATTATAAAAGCTTGAACTATTTGTATATCCCAATCTCAACCTATCCTCACTATTTATGGGATATTCAACTTTTATAGAATCTTCACTCTCACTTAGTATCAAGGAGCTTTTATTTCCTTTTAAAAGTGGAAATGTATATGATGCCTTTACCAAGTCTTTCGAAACTTCATCTGTCAAATAATGTTTATACAACCCCTTTGGTGAATACTTTTCTATAGAAACTATTTTACTATTTTCAGATTTATCAACTTTTAACTCTCTTCCTATAGGAGTTATACTATCAACTATCTTTATATCCAAATCAAAATATTTTTCTACTTCAAAACAAAGCATACCTGTAGTATAAAGTTCATCTTTATATATGATAGCTTTATGATAAAAACTTCCAACTAAATCTAAACTACTATCAAACTCTTTTAAAAAGCTCTGTTTATCAGCACCAACTGAGTATATGAGGGTAAAAGAGTTTTTATTTATATTTTTTAAATTGCAAAGATTTGGACTATATGAAAGTTTTGCCCTATTTTTAAAAATTGTTATAAAGACTATAACTATATCATCAACTGCTACAGAGTTTAATAAAGCTGTATCATTTATCAAACCAAATATATTTTGACTCTTTATATATCTTGATAAAAATTTATATAAAGATTTGTACTTACTTATTTTACTGTTTGGAAGAAGGACTTTTACAAAAAGTTCATCATCGCCTTGTGTCAAGTGATTTGATATTATAAACTTCTCCAATCTCTCAACAGTTTTAAACCTTGTAGATATTACTTCCATAAAAACTCACTTTTTGTAAAAAAAATCATACTTATATGAGTTTATAATAAAATATTTTAAATTTAACTGATATTTTGTTATTTTTTATTTTTCTTTATGTAGTTAAAGCAAAGGGAAATTTTCCTTTTGCTTTAAAAAATTATTTCTCCTGAGTTTCTAGTGCCTCTTTAGCATATTTTTCACCGAACTCCCAAGCCTTTAAGTTAGCATCAAGAACTTTTGCAGGAACCTTTTTCTTCATAGTCTCTAACACTTTCTCTTTATCCATAACTTTTGTCATCTCTACAGCTATAGCTAGTGCCACAACTGACTGAGTTACAACATTTCCCACTTCATATTTTGCTATTCTGATGATAGGTATCTCATAGATTTTCCATTTTTTTCTATCTTCATCACTAGGATGAACAAGATCTGGATCTATAACGATGATACCACCCTCTTTCACTCCATTTTTAAACTGTTGAAAACTAACATCTGCAACCGAAAGCATAAACTCTATCTCACCATCTATCGCATAAGGAAAGAGTATCTCTTTATCATCGAGTAAAATATCAACAACAGTAGGTCCACCTCTAACTTGAGATGTATAAGTTGCTGCTTTTACCCCATATCCTCCATCACTAATCTTAGCTGCTGCCAAAATCTCTCCTGCAAGAAGAACACCCTGTCCACCAACACCTGTAAATCTTAGTTGATTTCTCATCTTATCCTCCTTACAGTTTTACTTTAGTTTTATTTTGAGCAGCCTCTATAACTTTGTCATACAACTCACAATACTCAGGCTTCTCAACTTGTTTTAAGATACCGGTAGGGAACTTACCTTCTCTCTCCTCTTCACTCATCTTGTCATATTTTTTCTTAGAAATCGTAATGCTATCTATCCAATCTAAGTTCTCCATAGCATTTTTCATAGCATTTTTTCTACCAAGGTTGATATGGCAGTTACTAAATACATCAAAGAAAGAGTATCCTTTATGTCTAAACCCTTCTACAAACACTTTTTCTAACTTTTTAGGATCGTTTACACTCTCTCTTGCTATAAAAGTAGCTCCAGCACCCTCAGCTAACTTACAAGCATCAAAAGTAGGATCTATGCTTCCATATTGAGCAGTTACCGTCCACATACCCTGAGGAGTAGTAGGAGAGGTTTGGGAGTTAGTCAAACCATAAATAAAGTTATCTACAACTATATGATTTAAGTCTATATTTCTTCTACACCCGTGTATGGTATGGTTTCCACCGATTGCAAGTCCATCTCCATCTCCTGTTACCATAATCACATGTTTATCTGGATTTGCAAGCTTTATACCTGTAGCATAAGCAACAACCCTACCGTGAGTTGTATGAACTGTGTTACAATCGATGTAAGAAGAAAATCTTCCTGAACACCCGATACCAGAAACCACACAAACATCATCCATATCCCATCCTATTTTATCGATCGCTCTGATCACAGCTTTTAGAATAACTCCATCTCCACATCCCCAACACCATAGTGTTGGCATCTTATCAGTTCTTAAATATTTATCATAATTAAAAGCCATTAGAACATCTCCTTTACTTTTGCTACCATATCTAGTGGTGGTATAGGTCTCCCATTTGCAGTCCTTAAAGTTGCAAAGTCTTTTCTACCTGTGATTCTTTCTATCTCTTCAGTATATTGACCAACTTGGTTAAGCTCTGTTATAAAGATTTTTTCAAATCTCTCACCAATCTCTTTTATCTTTTCAGCAGGACTAGGCCAAAGCATAATAGGTCTGAAAAGTCCAGCTTTTATACCCTCTTCTCTTAACTTCATAACAGCCTCTTTCGCACCTCTGGAGATACTTCCATAAGCTATCATACAAACCTCTGCATCATCTAACATAAACTCTTCATAATCAGGTTTATCATCTAACTTTCCTACCTCTTGAATTTTTCCAACAAGTCTTTTTATATTATATGCACACATATCTTTATCCTCTGTTGGAAAACCTGTAGGTCCGTGCTGAAGTCCTGTTATATGATATCTGTAACCTTTAAAGAAAGGATTTAATACAGCAGGTTTATTCATCTGTGCTTCATAAGGCCTATAATCAGCTGGATCTCCGGTATATTCTGCTCTTCTTGTTACTGCATTTTCCACCTCTTCAAGATCAGGTAAAACAGCTTTTCCATGCATATGTCCGATAGTTTCATCAAGTAAAACAAAAATAGGAGTCATATACTTTTCAGCTAAATTAAAAGCTCTTATTGTCTCAGTATAACACTCTTCTAAACTTCCAGGACATAAAGTTATAGATGCATAGTCTCCGTGAGTTGGATATTTTGCTTGTCCAATATCTGCTTGAGAAACTCTTGTTGGAAGTCCTGTTGAGGGTCCACCTCTCATAACATTTACTATAACTAGAGGAGTTTCTGCTATAAAACCTAAACCTATTTGCTCAGCTTTAAGACTTATCCCCGGTCCACTTGTTGCAGTCATAGCCATCTTACCACTCATACTAGCTCCAAGAGCTGCAGAGATTCCAGCTATTTCATCTTCCATCTGGATAAACTTATGTCCCTTTTTAGGAAGTAAAACACTTAAATCGTGAGCTATCTCACTTGAAGGTGTGATAGGATACCCACCGAAAAATTCACAACCGCAATCATATGCAGCCAATGCACACAATGAGTTACCACTTGATACTATCTCTCTTGCCATATTCTCTCCTTATGCACTTAGTGCCATATAGTTATTTGCTTTTATCTTCTCAGCTCTCTCTTTAGCTTCACTTGTAAGTTTTGCAAACTTATACTCTTTTCTTGTTGCTACATAGATAGCAAAATCTGGACAGTGAAGTTCACAATCGTTACAACCTATACAAGCTTCTGGAACTTGAACACTGATAGTTGATCCCAAAATAGTTTGATCTGATACAACCATAGCTAAAACTCCTGCTGGGCAAACATCAACACATATATCACAAGCTTTACATCTACTTATATCAACCCACACCGGTGTATTTTCTGGTGCTGGCATAATATTATCAGCCATTATATCTCCTTTACTAGATTTACTTTTTTAAAACTTCTGCTACCGCTTTACCTATATCTGCAGGACTTACTACAACTTTTACTCCTGCTTTTTCTAGTGCATCCATCTTCTCTTTTGCAGTCCCTGCACTTCCACTAACTATTGCTCCGGCATGTCCCATTCTTTTACCTTTAGGAGCAGTTTGACCTGCAATAAATGCAACAACCGGTTTTGTGATATTTTCTTTTATAAATTTTGCAGCTTGTATCTCCAAATCTCCACCAATCTCACCTATCATAACAATAGCTTCAGTCTCAGGATCAGCTTCAAACATAGGTAAAAGCTGTTTATAACTTAGTCCTATAATAGGATCTCCACCGATACCAACAGCTGTTGTAATACCATAACCCTCTTTAACAACTTGATTTGCTCCCTCATAAGTTAGGGTTCCAGACTTACTTATAAGTCCAACATTACCCTTTTTAAATACTTGTCCTGGCATAATACCTATTTTACACTCTTCGGCAGTGATGATACCCGGGCAGTTTGGTCCTATGGTCTTCATACCATATTTTGTAGCATAAGCTTTTGCCATACCCATATCTTTTACAGGAGCACCTTCAGTGATGATAACTGCAAGTTCTATTCCAGCACCCGCTGCTTCCATAACTGCATCTGCGACAAATGCAGGTGGAACAAATATCATAGAGACTGTAGCTCCAGTTGCATTTACTGCCTCTTTAACTGTATTAAAAACAGGTTTACCAAGATGAGTCTGTCCACCTTTATTTGGAGTAACTCCACCTACAATCTTTGTTCCATAAACCAAACACTGCTCAGCATGAAAACTACCCTCTTTACCTGTAAAACCTTGAACAATAACTTTTGTATCTTTATTTACTAAAATACTCATTATAACTCTCCTTTAATAGCCGCAACAGCTTTTTTAGCACCATCAGCTAAATCCTCAGCCGGTATGACATTTTTTATATCTGCATTTTTTAGTATCTCGGCAGCTTCAAGTGCATTTGTTCCATCAAGTCTTACAACTACCGGAACATTTACATTTACCTTTTTAGTAGCTTCTAAAATACCGCTTGCAATTCTATCACATCTAACAATTCCACCAAAAATATTTACAAAGATAGCCTTTACATTTGGATTCTTTAAGATTATCTCAAAACCTTTTGCAACAGTCTGGGCATTTGCAGTTCCACCAACATCTAAAAAGTTTGCAGGTGTTCCACCCATATAGTTTATAGTATCCATAGTTCCCATAGCAAGTCCAGCACCATTTACCATACAACCTATCTCACCATCTAGTGCAACATAGCTAAGTCCATATTTACCTGCCTCTTTTTCATCCGGATCCTCCTCACTCTCATCTCTCATAGCTTCAATATCAGGATGTCTATACAGTGCATTGTCATCAAATCCCATCTTTGCATCAAGAGCTATAAACTCACCTTGACCTGTTCTAACTAGTGGGTTGATCTCGATAAGTTCAGCATCGTTATCCATATATACATCATATAAAGCTTTTGCAAACTTAAAGAAAGTTCCTTGTTGCTCTTTTGGAAGTCCAAGTCCAAATGCCAACTCTCTTGCATGAAAAGCTTGAAAACCGATAGTAGGATCGATAGCTACTTTTATGATTTTTTCAGGAGTTTTTGAAGCAACCTCTTCTATTTCCATACCACCTTCAGTTGAAGCCATCATAACCGGCATCTCTTTAGCACGATCTAAAACCATACCGAGATAAAACTCATCTTGTATATCAACTCCATCTTCTATGTATATCTTTTGAACAAGTTTTCCTTCTGGTCCTGTTTGATGAGTAACAAGAGTCATACCAAGTATCTCTCCTGCTAACTTCTCAACCTCTTCAATAGACTTAGCAAGTTTCACTCCACCACCAAGTCCTCTACCTCCTGCATGGATTTGAGCTTTTACAACCCAAATAGGACCACCTAATTTTTTCGCATTTTCAACCGCTTCTTCTACTGAAAAAGCAACTTTACCCTTTGGTGTTGGAACACCATACTTTTGAAATATCTCTTTTGCTTGATACTCATGTATATTCATCTATTGTTTTCCTCCTTCTATTTTTATTTTTAAACTGAACAAAGTCCAGTTTAAAACTACTAACTACTTCACTTCATACTGTTTTCTTCCCTCTTCATATAGATCACAACCATACATGTCGTTTACCACAGTTACAGGGAAGTTTTCAACCTCTAACTTTCTTATCGCTTCAGGACCTAGTTCTGGATATGCTATAACTTCAGCTGATTTTATCAGTTTTCCAAGAAGTGCTCCTGCACCTCCGGTTGCACCAAAGTAAACAGCTTTATACTTTTTACAAGCCTCTCTAACCTCCATATTTCTTTTACCCTTACCTATCATACCTTTTTGCCCATGTTTTATTAAGGTTGGAGAATAACTATCCATTCTATAGCTTGTTGTAGGTCCGGCACTTCCTATAGGGTCCCCTGGTTTTGGAGGAGTTGGTCCTACAAAGTAGATAACACTTCCTTGTAAATCAAAAGGTAACTCTTTATCCTCTGCTATAAGTTCAACAAGCCTTTTATGTGCAGCATCTCTTGCTGTATATATTGTTCCACTCAAATTTACAGTATCACCACACTTTAGCTTTTCTATATCCTCATCAGTTAGTGGAGTTGTTAAATTGTATGTTGCCATGACTTTCTCCTATAATACTATATGTGTATGTCTTGAACTATGACACTGAACATTTACCGAAACCGGAAGACTAGCAATATGACAAGGATTTGCCTCTATATGCACTCCAAGAACCGTTTGGGTTCCTCCCATACCCATAGAACCAATACCGAGTTTGTTGAGTTCAGTTTTTATAGTTTTTTCAAGCTCTGCCAATTCAGGATCTTCATTTTTACTTCCTAGCTCTCTAAATAATGCATGTTTACTAGATATAACCGCTTTTTCAAATGTTCCACCAATTCCGATTCCAACAGTTAAAGGAGGACAAGGATTTCCACCTGCATCAGAGATAACCTCTTTTACAAACTCTATGATTCCCTCTTTTCCTGCTGCTGGAGGAAAAACTTTTGCACGGCTAACATTTTCGCTACCACCGCCTTTTGCGGCATACTCAATATCAAGTTTATCACCCTCTACTAAATCAAAGTGAATGATAGCTGGAAGGTTATATCCTATCTTATCCTTTAAGTTTGCTCTACTAAAAGGTTCACAAGTTGATGCCCTTAAATATCCCTTTTCATAACCTTTTGCAGTTCCTTCATTGATAGCATCCTTTAAAGTTCCACCTTTTATCTTAAGATCTTCACCAACTTTTATGAAAAATACTGCAAGTCCTGTATCTTGACAAAGCGGTCTATCTTCTTCTCTTGCTATACGGGCATTTTCTAAAAGTTGTTTTAAAACCTCTTTTGAAACTGGAGACTTTTCTTTTTCATAAGCCTCTTCCATCTTTTTTAAAGCATCTTTAGGAAGATTGTAAGCTGTATGAATAATCATCTTCTTTATAGCATCAACTACATCTTCATATGCTAACTCTCTCATATCATCCCCTTTTTAATCAAAAAATTTATTGTTTTCTAAAGTATCTATCAATTGTTTAACTGACTTTATACTTCTATCAAACTGCTCTTTTTGCTCATCACTTAACTCTACAGGTATAATTCTCTCTGCACCTTTTGAACTAAGTATTACAGGAACTCCATTTACTATACCTTCATACTCTTTTCCGTATTCATCACCAAGTTGCACTGCACAAGGGAATATCTGCTTTGTATTTTTTACGATAGCCTCTACCATAAGTGAAGTTGCTTTTGCAGGTGCATAATAAGCTGAACCAGTTTTTAGATATCCTACTATCTCTGCTCCACCATGTCTAGTCTTTTCTACAACCTCTTCTATCTCTTCGTCAGTTAAAAGATCGGTTAAAGCAACTCCTGCGATAGTTGAGTATTTTGGAAGCGGAACCATATCATCTCCGTGACCACCTAAAACACTAGCTCTTATTTGCCCTGCTGCATAACCTATACCCTCTGGGTCTTTTTGCTTTAGTTTTTCATATATAAAATGAGCCATTCTAGCACTATCTAAGATTCCTGCCATTCCAACTACTCTCTCTTTTGGCCAACCACTAACCTTTATAGCAGTATAAACCATAGCATCAAGGGGATTTGAAACAGGAACCAAAATGGCATTTGAAGAGTATTTTTTTATATCTGTAACAACCTCTTTCATAATGTTTGCATTTATCATCAAAAGATCATCCCTACTCATACCGGGTTTTCTAGGGCTTCCTGCAGTTATGACTACAACATCACAATCAGTTAATTCACTCATATCATTTGCAACACTCACAACTGTATGTGATCTTGCAGCATTTGCAGCTTGACTCATATCAAGTGCCATTCCTTTTGCTCTGTCCATATTATTATCACGAAGTATTATCTCGTGACAAATACCCTTCATAGCTAGAGAGTATGCAACTGTCGCACCAACATTTCCAGCTCCAACTATTCCTACTCTTGTTCCTTTCATTGTTCTCCTTTAGATTTAAAAAATTTTCGTAGATTTAAGAGGGAAAAATCCCTCTAAGGTTATATAGAGTTAATGATACTATTTAAAGTGCTACTTGGTCTCATAGCTTTTTCAGCCTTAGCATCATCTAGATGAAAGTAACCACCTATATCTTGTGCTTTTCCTTCTACTGTAAGAAGTTCTTCTATGATTTTGTCTTCATTTTCCTTTAAAGCTTTTGCAACAGGAGCAAACTTTTCAGCAAGTTCTTTATCCTCTGTCTGATTTGCTAAAGCATCAGCCCAATACATAGCTAAGTAAAAATGACTTGCTTTATTGTCAGGTTGTCCAACCTTTCTTCCTGGAGCTTTATTGTTATCAAGATATGCCTCATTTGCTTTATCTAGTGCATCAAGCATAGCTTTAACTTTTTTATCATTTGTTTGGTTATAGATCATTCTTAAACTCTCTGCTAGTGCCAAGAACTCTCCTAAACTATCCCATCTTAAGTGTCCCTCTTTTAAAAACTGCTCAACATGTTTTGGAGCTGAACCACCAGCACCGGTTTCAAAAAGTCCTCCTCCAGCAAGCAGTGGAACAATAGATAACATCTTAGCACTTGTTCCAAGCTCTAAGATAGGGAAAAGATCTGTCAAATAGTCTCTTAGAATATTTCCTGTAACACTGATAGTATTTAATCCCTTTCTAGTTCTAGCTAGTGTATAAGCCATAGCCTCTCTTGGAGCCATTATCTCTATATTTAAACCATCTATGTCGTGTTTAGCTAAATACTTTTTAACTAACTCTATCAAGCTTTTATCGTGAGCTCTATTTTCATCTAACCAGAAAATTGCAGGATCTTTGGTTAGTCTAGCTCTCTCAACTGCAAGTCTTACCCAATCTTTTACAGCAACATTTTTAGCTCTGTAAGCTCTCCAAATGTCACCTTTTTTAACATTATGACTTATTAAAACATCTCCACTACTATTCTTTACTTCCATTTTCCCATCTTCGCTAACTTTGAAAGTAAATGGATGAGAGCCATACTCTTCAGCTTTTTTAGCCATCAAACCAACATTTGATACATGTCCCATAGTAGCAACATCAAACTGTCCGTTTTCTTTACAATCCTCCACAATCTCACTATACATAGTTGCATAACTTCTATCAGGGATAACAGCTACACACTCTTGTAACTGACCATCTTTATTCCACATCTTCCCACCCTCTCTAATAACCGGTGGCATAGAAGCATCTATGATGATATTGTTTGAAAAGTGAAGATTTGTTATCAAGTTATCACTATCAACCATAGCGATATTTGGTTTTCCCTCTTTGATGATTTTTTCTATATCAGCTTTTATCTCATCTTTTTTGTCTGATTTTTCTATCTTTTTAAGAAGATCACCGATACCAAGATCAGGATTTACTCCAAGTTTTTCAAATTCATCTGCATATTTATCAAAAACCTCTTTGAAGAAAACTTTAACACCGTGACCAAACATAATAGGATCACTAACCTTCATCATAGTAGCCTTTAAATGATATGACCATAGAAGATCTTTTTCTTTAGCATCTTCAACACTTTTTTTCAAAAACTCACTCAACTCTTTGGCACTCATAAAAGATGATGATACAACATCATTTTTTTCAACATCCATAGTAGTTAATTGTTTTCCATTTAACTCTATACTTAGAGTATCATCTTTTTCTGTGATAATTGATTTTTCATTTTCATAAAAATCACCTTTGTCCATATGTGCAACATAAGCTTTACAATTTTTGTCAAAAGGCTTTAATTTATGAGGATTTTTTTGAGCAAACTTTTTAACTGCAACTGCTGCTCTTCTATCCGAGTTACCCTCTCTTAAAACCGGATTTACCGCACTTCCAAGACAAGTTGCATATTTTACTCTAAGCTCTTTTTCCTCATCTGTTTGAGGATCTTCTGGAAAATCAGGTATATCAAATCCATGCTCTTGAAGTTCAGCAATACATGCTTTTAGTTGAGGAATAGAAGCTGAAATATTTGGTAGTTTTATGATATTTGCTTCTGGTTTTAAAACTAACTCACCAAGTTTTGCTAACTCATCTTCTCCTTTACCCATAGCAGCTAAAACTCTTCCTGCAAGTGATATATTAGCTTGTTCTATATCAACTCCTGCACTATTTATAAACTTTTTTACTATCGGAAATAGCGAATAAGTAGCTAGTGCTGGTGCCTCATCTATTTTTGACCACAAAATCTTTGCCATTAAATCTCCTTACGATGTATATTTTCATTACATTATCTTATCAAGTTAGTATTTTAAGTTTTATGAAAGCAAAGGCATTAAAAAAAAGCATAAAAAAAGTGTTTCATTTTTACACACTTATCTTTTTATATTTTTCTTATGCTCTTTATATGTTTTAGAAAAATAGTGTGAATTTTTATCTTTTTTTACAAAATATAGGTAGTCATTTTTATCCGGTTTTACCGCTGCTATAACAGCACTTTTTTCTACAATACACACAGGATATGGAGGTAAACCCTTTATTTTATATGTGTTAAAACTGCTGTTATCATCTCTTATTTGCTTTGGAGTAACCTTTTTATGAGAGTTTTTTCCATAGTTTAAAGTGCCGTCCATTTGTAATTTCATCCCTTTTTTTAGGCGATTGTAGATAACTGCTGATATTTTTGACATCTCCTTTTTATTTGCAGACTCTTTTTGTATGATAGAAGCTATAGTTATGTATTTTTTAAACCATTCATCCTCTTTATAATAATCTAACAATTTTTTTGATAGCAGTTTATGCCTTTTTAAAGATGAAGAAAGTAAAAGTTTTATTAACTTTTTCTCATCTATCCCTTTATAGTAAGTGTAAGTTTCTGGAATGATTACTCCTTCTGGATATGGTGCAAATTCTTTATAAAAAGTGTGTAGTTTTGTAACACTTAAACTATATTTTTTGGCTAATTGCTCTAAAACTATCTCTGTTGTCTCACCAGGAACTATAGTTATATTTATTTCCATAGCACGAGAGTGTGTAATTTTGTAAAAAAAATCCCATCTTGAGAGATTTTCCTCTTTTACATCTATCCAACCGGCTTGTGGATAGCCTTTATATTTTATAATATAGTAATCAATAAGATTTAAGCCATAACCTTTTTTTACAAAATACTCATATACACTTTTGGTAGAACCTTTTGGAATATAAACTATCTTTGGATTTCGAATAGTAGTTTTAAGATAGTCGTGTAAGTAAAAATAAAAGAACAACAAAGAGATTAAAACTAAAAATACAAAATTAAAAAAATATTTTAAGATTTTTCTCATATACATCCCCTATGCCCCAAAAAAAGGCATAGGAGAATTATACTAAAAAACATTTTAAAGATTATAGCATACCTGCTGTAACCATACTTTTTAAGCTTTCACTATTTACCTTATGGAAGTTTAGATATCTGTAAACATTATCTTTCACATCAGGTTTTATTTTTTTGCTTACTATCTCCAAATATTCCTTTTTAGTTGGAAGTCTTCCAAGGAGTGCTGTAACTGCTGCAACTTCTGCACTTCCTAAATAAACCTGAGCATCTTTTCCAAGTCTATTGTCAAAGTTTCTTGTTGAAGTTGAAAAAGTTATGGCACCATCTGCAACTCTTGCTTGATTACCCATACATAGTGAACATCCCGGTATCTCAGTTCTAGCTCCGGCTTGTCCAAATATCGCATAATAGCCCTCCTCTCTTAGAGTTATCTCATCCATTTTTGTAGGAGGAGCTATCCATAGTCTTGATTTTACCTGTCCTTCACCTTTTAAAACCTCTCCTAAAGCTCTAAACAAACCAATATTTGTCATACAACTTCCAACAAATACTTCATCGATTTTTTCTGTAGGTCTTTTTGGATCAGCTAAGATTTCACTTAGTGTTGCAACATCATCGGGGTCATTTGGACAAGCTAAAATAGGTTCTGTTATTTCGTTGAGATTTATCTCGATAACTGCTACATATTTTGCATCTTTATCAGCTTCTAAAAGTTCCGGATTTTTCAACCACTCCCTCATCCTATCTGCTCTTCTTTGCAAAGTTTTAGCATCCTGATAACCGGCTTTTATCATCTCTTCTATAAGAGCGATGTTTGATTCTAAATACTCTATGATAGGCTCTTTGTTTAGTTTAACCGTGCAAGCTGCCGCACTTCTTTCAGCACTAGCATCACTAAGCTCAAAAGCTTGTTCACATTTTAGGTCTTCAAGTCCCTCTATCTCTAAGATTCTACCTGCGAAGATATTTTTCTTACCCTTCTTCTCAACTGTTAAAAGTCCATCTTTTATAGCTTGATAAGGAATAGCATTTACAAGATCTCTTAGAGTTACACCCGGTTGCATTTCACCTTTAAATCTAACTAAAACAGACTCCGGCATAGTAAGAGGCATCATACCTGTAACTGCGGCAAATGCAACCAAACCTGAACCTGCAGGAAAACTTATACCTATAGGAAATCTTGTGTGGGAGTCTCCTCCTGTTCCAACCGTGTCAGGAAGACAAAGTCTATTTAACCACGAGTGTATAACTCCATCACCTGGTCTTAGTATAACACCCTTTCTACTACTCCAAAAATCCGGCAGTGTATGTTGAAGTTCGATATCTGCCGGTTTTGGATAAGCTGCAGTGTGGCAGAAACTTTGCATAACCATATCTGCACCAAAAGTAAGTGCTGCCAACTCTTTTATCTCATCTCTTGTCATAGGTCCTGTTGTATCTTGACTACCAACAGTTGTTGTGCTAGGCTCAACATACATACCAGGTTTTACTCCCTCTAATCCACAAGCTTTTCCAACTATCTTTTGAGCTAAAGTATAACCGCTATCATCACCTTTAGGTTGCTTAGGGGTCATAAAAACATCAGTAGCACCAAGTCCTAAAGCCTCTCTTGCTTTTGCTGTAAGTCCTTTTCCTATGATAAGTGGAATTCTCCCCCCTGCTCTCATCTCATCTGGAAGTGTATTTGGTTTTAGTTTAAACTCACTTACAACTTTTCCATCTTTTTCTATCACACCCTCAAACGGTTTTATAGTTATAACATCACCAGTTTCAAGCTGATCTACCGGAGCCTCTATAGGAAGACACCCACTGTCCTCAGCAGTATTAAAAAAGATAGGAGCAATGATAGAACCGATAACAACTCCGCCTGTTCTTTTGTTTGGAACCCCCAAAATATCTCTACCTATATGCCACTGAACGGAGTTTATACCTGACTTTCTACTAGAACCTGTTCCAACAACATCTCCAACATATGCTAAAGGATACCCTTTTTTCTTAAGCTCTGCCATAGTCTCAAGAGGTTTTTCTATCCTTGCTACTAGCATAGAATTTGCATGTAAAGGTATATCACTTCTTGTAAATGCTTCACTTGCCGGACTTAAATCATCTGTATTTGTCTCTCCTGGAACTTTATATACTACTACTGTTATCTCTTTTTCAAACTCCGATTTATTTAAAAACCACTCAGCACTTGCCCAAGACTCTATAACCTCTTTAGCAAATGAATTACCCTCATCCATAAGATCTTTTACATCATTAAAACTATCATAAATAAGTATAGTATTTTTAAGTTCATCTGCTGCTGCTTGAGCTACTGCAACATCTTGGTGCTTAAGTGCCTCTACTAGCGGTCCAACATTGTATCCACCAAGCATAGTTCCTAGTATCTTAACCGCATCTACTCTATCTATAGCTTTACAGTGTGCATCACCTACTATTATGGCATTTAAAAAAGCTGCTTTTACATAAGCTCCATCATCAACACCCGGATTTATTCTATTTTTTAGTAAATCTAAAAGATAATCCTCTTCTGGTATAGGATCTTGCTTTAAAAGCTTTACAAGTTCTGCAACCTGCTTCTTTGTAAGCGGAAGTGGTGGAACACCAAGTTTAGCTCTCTCTTTTGTATGTTGTTTATAATCTTCAATAAGACCCATTTATTCTCCTTAACTAGTTTGGTATTTTAAGATTTTACTAAAATATTATTTTATAGAGTTAATAAGTTACTTTTTGTAACACATTCTTATTGTAATTATGCTATATATGTTACTATTTGTTACAAAGAAGATTTTAATTTACCTCTAACTGATATATCTTTTTTCTATCGCTTGAACTTCTTATACCCATAGCTATTCTATACTTTGTTACTGTTCTTCTTCCTATTGCTGTATTAAACTTTTCATTTACCATATCCATTATTTTACTATCACTGAGAGGTTTTTTTCTATCTTCATTTTTAACTATCTTTTGGATATAAGCTTTTATAGCGGCATTTGAAATTTCTCTTTCTTCATCTAAAGCAGTCGCAAAAAAGCTTTTTAGAGGAAAGATACCCCTCTCACACGAGAGATATTTATTTGAGATAGCTCTTGAAATAGTTGAGTGATGTCTGTCAAGATCTCTTGATAAGTCATCAAGTTTCATAGGCTTTATCTCTTTTCCCATAAAAAAGTCATACTGATACTCTATAAGAGATAGTGCTATCTTTAAGAGAGTTTCTTTTCTAAGATTTAAAGCTTCTACCAATAATTTTGCCTTTTCTATCTTATTTTTCACAAAGCTAGATTTGTTATCCAGACCACCTGTATCTATCACTATCTTGGGATAGTAAGCATCATTTAGTCTTATCTTTATGTCTCCACCTCTGTTTTCTATAAAAATATCTGGAATGACTTGTAAAACTTCGCTTTTATACTCTATAGCAGGAGGATTTTTCATTTTTTTTATAATTTTTACAGCTTTATAAAAGTAAGGCTCTTCTTTATAGTTTTGGATATTTTCAAAGTTATTTATTAGTTTCACACACATATCAAAAAGTTTCGGTTCTAAGTCAAAGTCATTTAGTTGAAAGAGAAAACTCTCATAAAGATCAATTGACCCCACTCCACTAGGCTCAAGATAGGCAAATCTTTTTCTAACTCTCTCAACCTGTTCTAGTGTTGTATCTAGCTTTTTTGCTATATCTTTTATAGAACCGTCAAAATATCCATCGTCATTTATATTTTCTATGATTTCAAAAGCTATATTTATAGATCTTTTTGTAGGAAAAAGTGGTGCTTCTATCTGTTCATAGAGCTTATCATATAATGACTTTTTTGATGATATTAAAGCTTCTATCTCGTTTGAGACAACATTTTTTTGATAAGTTTGTTGATACGATTTTTTAGAGCTACTTTTTATCTCATTTCCTGCTTGTATCTCTATAAAGGGATTTTCCTTTGATAGCTCTTTTAGAGTTTTATTTAAGCTCTCAAGATCGGCTTTAAGTATGTGTAACCAAGTTCTTAGAGTATGTGATAGTTTATGCTTCGTAGTCATAGAAACATCTGTTCTTAACTTCACAGCTTAAACTCCTCACCAAGATAGTATTGTCTAACTAAAGACGAGTTTGATATCTCATTAGCCGTTCCACTATCAAGTAGTTCACCACTTTTTATAACATAAGCTCTATCGCAAATACTCAGAGTCTCTCTGACATTGTGGTCAGTTATCAAAACTCCAATACCAAGTTTTTTAAGATCTTTTACTATGTTTTGGATATCCGCAACAGCTATCGGATCAACTCCAGCAAAAGGTTCATCCAAAAGTAAAAAGTTTGGCTCTATAGCTAAACTTCTAGCTATCTCACATCGTCTTCTCTCACCACCACTTAAACTTATACCTAGTCTATTTCTTATAGGAGAAATATTTAAAACATCTAAAAGATACTTTAGTTTTTCATCTATCTTTTTTCTATCTTCATACTTCAATTCCAAAGCTAAGATGATATTGTCCTCAACACTAAGTTCTTTAAAAATACTCGCTTCTTGAGGAAGATAGCCTATACCCATCTTTGCCCTTTTATGTAAAGGCTTATTTGTAATATCTTTTCTATCTAAAAGTATAGTTCCACTTGTAGGAGCTATAAGTCCGCATATCATATAAAATGTAGTTGTTTTACCTGCACCATTTGGTCCAAGTAGTCCAACAACCTCTCCGCTTTCTACTTTAAGGGAAAAATTATGAATAATCTTTATCTTTTTAATCGTTTTTTGTAGATTTTTAGCTTCTAATTTGTGCATATCCTATACTCTCTTTTATCCCCTTTGGGAGTTATTTCTACTTTTATAAAAACAAAACCATACTTCCTTAAAATCCTTTCCAACCTTTCATCTGCCCACTCTATCAAGTGATAACCATCTAACTCCAAGTTTTCTAAAAGTCCACTCTCCAAAAACTTTTGAGCTCCTTCGTTGTAAATATCATAGTGAAAAACTCTATCTTCATAACTATTCATAATGGAAAAAGTCGGAGATGAAACCTCTACATCTATACCTAAAAAGTTAACAAACTCTTTTACAAAAGTAGTCTTTCCACTTGCTAAATTTCCTTTTAAAAGGATAATAGGCTCACTTAATTTTAAAACTTTATTTACAACTTTTGAAAGTTCATCTTTTCCTACAACTACTACTCTATCCAAGTTTTTGTGAAACCTCAACTATTTTTTTAAGATGTTTTTTTGCTCTACCACTTTCTATCGCCTCTTTTGCCATCTCTATACCATCTTGAAAATCTCTAGCTTTCCCATCAGCTATCAAAGCTCCCGCAGAGTTTAGTAAAACTATATCTCTTTTTGCACCCTTTTGTATGTTTGAAAATATTTCAAAAGTTATTTTTGCATTTTCTTTTGCATTTCCACCCTTTATAGCATCAAGTGGCTCTTTTTTCAAGCCAAAACTTTCAGGATTTATAATAAATTCTTTTTCCAAATCACTAGCATAAGTATCACTTGATATACTTATCTCATCCATACCCTCAAAACTACTAACAATCATAGCACTTTTTGCATCAAGAAGTTTAAGTCCCTCAACTATTGGTTTTATAAAATCTTTATCAAAAACTCCCAAAAGATACTTTTTTGCACCTGCTGGATTTGTTAGGGGACCTAGTATGTTAAAGATAGTTCTATGACTCAATGACTTTCTTATAGGCATAATATACTTCATAGCCGGATGATGATTTTGTGCAAACATAAAGGTAAAACCCACCTCTTCTAGCATCAAAACTTGATTTTTAGGAGTTAAGTTTAAGTTTATCCCTAAAGCCTCCAATAAATCAGCCGAACCAGAGTTACTTGTGATGGATCTGTTTCCATGTTTTGCTACAAAGCTTCCTAAACTAGCTAAAAGTAGTGAAACAGTTGAAGAGATATTAAAACTCCCTATCTTATCTCCACCGGTTCCTACTATATCTATAAGCTTATCTCTTAAACTCTCATCCATATCAAGCTTTATAGAGTATTCTCTCATAACGGTTGCGGCGGCTGCTATCTCTTGAGGTTCTTCTCCTTTTTCATAGAGAGTTATTAAAAGATTTTTTGCTTCCTCTTTGCTCATATTATTTTCAAAAAGTTTTTTAAACTTCTCTTTTGTCTCACCAAAGGTCATAATAATTCCTTTATATATTTATCTTTTGCTAATTTTGGGATAGTTTTTGTCGTTGGGATCTGTAAAACTTCATACTTTTTAGTTTTTTCAAGATACTTTATCGTGATAACATCTCCAACTTTTACATCTTTTGATGCTTTTGCTTTTTTTCCATTTATAAAGACAACACCACTTTTACACATGTCTTCTGCTATTACTCTTCTTTTAGTAATATTTACAATGTTTATAAACTTATCTACTCTCAAAAGTATGCCTTCTTTGATTTTTATATGTATGAGAAAACCATCTGTCTAACTCAAACATCAAGTTATTTTACTAAAAATAAATAAAATCTGGAAACAAATAAAACCCAGGAAAGTTAAGAAAGGAGGGAAGAGGTTGGAGAAGATTCTCCGACCCCTTTATGTATATGTAGTCAAAATCTAATTACAGCCACATTTAGCTCTAATAACTGTGCAACAGTTATTTTCTATTCTAATAGGGATATTGCATAATTTTGTAGGCCACACAACACTAACTCTTTGCCCATTGTAGTAACCTACATTTTCATACCCTTTAAATTTTTTAACTGTAACAGTTTTATATTTTGTAGTACAAACTTTCTTTGTTACATATTTAACCGTGCAGTCACAGTTATCTTTTACAGCTACACATACATCCTCACAAGCTTTGTATGGCACCTTTTTAGTGATATACTCATACACTTTATTTACTTGTACAACTGGTACACTAGAAATTATATCACAAGAACCAGCACTTAGCGAAGTTCCAACAGCCACTAAAACAAACAAGACAAAACTTCTTAACATTTTCATCTTTTCCTCCTTTAAAATTTTACTCACAGCATAATTATACTCTTTATTTATAATTTAGGTTTAAAATATTTTACTTATATTTTACAAATAAGAAAATTTTAAGTTTTTTATCCAACTAAAATAATTTTTATTGATATGTCACAGCCTATTTTCACATAATGGAAATCCCTAAAAACCTAATCCAATACTTCAAGATAAATAAATCAATGGGAGAACCATCTTTTATAAATTTTAGGGTATATATACTCTATTGTTTGCTATTTTGCTATTTTGATATTTTGTGAAACATAAAGCAAGTCCCCTGACTATGAGAAGATACATACAAAATCAAGGCTAAAGACTATTGGGATGAATGCTAAAAGTTATTAAAAGATAAATCTTATTCAAGCTCCAATTGCATAAGATACATATCTTCACCATCTATCACATTAAGTTCAGTGCTTTGACACTTTGGACAACTATACTCCTCTTTTTTTAAAATTGATTCTTCTAAACAATTACAACACCTTACAATTATAGGTTGACGGTTAATGATAAGCTTAGCAGTAGCACACATAGTCTCTTCTTTAAAAGTATCAAAAGCTGTTTTTAAAAGCTCTATCTCAATACCACTCATAACTCCTATCTTTACAACTATCTTTATAACTTTTGTAGCATTGTTTTGCCTTGCAGTCTCTTCACACTGATCCAAAAGTGCTTGAACTATACTATACTCATGCACACAATTCTCCTTTTGTCCACAATTCTCTATTATCAATCATCAATTTCAACATTTCATTTACTGATGTTACACATATTTTAACCTTTGCAACCCATCATATGCAATTTTGTTAGCTTTTATTGGTTAGCTTTTATTGGTAACTCATTTTTTGTCTTTTTTGCTTTCTCTTCTAGTTTTTGTAGCATTTTATCTCTCCCATTAAATCCTTCTCACCTATTACAGCTTAATTTTTGATTATGCACAAGGTCGGTGAAATGTTTTCATAGGACATATCTTATAAATACTCATCCTCCCTACAACTTCACTATATCAGGAACCATTATAAGTATAAAAAGTGTCAATACCTGTAAAAGTATAAATGGCACAACACCTTTATATATATCCTTAGTAGATACTAAATCGTTTGATGAACCTTTTAGATAAAAGAGTGCAAAACCAAATGGCGGAGTTAAAAATGATGCTTGAAGATTCATAGCAACCAAAAGTGCAAACCATATAGGGTCTATACCAAAAGCTTTGACTATGGGAACTAAAATAGGCACAACAATAAAACATATCTCTATAAAATCCACAAAAAAACCCAAAACAAAGATACTAAGCATTGCAATAGCTATAAAAGCCCATTTGCTACTTATATCCTCTGTAAAAAACTTTAAAACAAGTTCACTTCCACCTACTTCGTTAAAAACCAAAGAAAAAGCGGTAGCCCCTATAAGTATCATAAATATCATAGCTGTAAGTTTAACAGTTTTTTCCATAGCATACTTTATAAGCTCAAATGAGAAGCTTTTAGTCATAACAGTAAGGATTATCGCAAAGACTCCACCAAAAGCTGCTGATTCAGTCGGAGTTGCAACCCCTGCAAAGATACTTCCCAAAACTATGATGATAAGAGCTAAAGGAGCTATGATGGATAAAAGTGCATCTTTTACTACTGTCGCTCTATCCTCTCCCTCCATCTTTATGGCCGGTGCAACTAAAGGATTTATATATGAATAGATAAGTATGTAAAGTATATAAAGTCCTACTAAAACTAAGGATGGACCAACTGCTCCGCGAAAAAGATCTCCCACACTAACACTCATAACATCACCAAGTATGATAAGAACTATAGATGGCGGTATGATCTGTCCTAAAGTTCCACTTGCTGCTATAACTCCACTTGATAAAGATTTTGAATAACCGTGTTTTATCATAATAGGAAGAGATATAATACTCATCATAACGACACTTGCTCCAACTATCCCTGTGCTTGCAGCCAAAACTGCACCAACCAAGACAGTAGATATAGCAAGTCCTCCTCTAACTCCACCAAAAAGTTTTCCTATATTTACCAAAAGACTTTCTGCTATCTTACTTCTTTCTAAGATAAGTCCCATAAAGATAAAAAGTGGCACAGCTATCAAAGTAAAGTTTTGCATAATACCATAAATCCTAAATGGCAAAAGATTAAAAACTTCAAGCCCAACATTGGGTGTAAAAAAAGCAACCACAACCGCACTCATACCAAAAGCAAATGCCACAGGAAAACCAACTAAAAGTAACAAAAGTGCTGTTAAAAACATATACATACCTATCACCTTTGCCCCCTTATAGTTTTAAAGTTTTTCACAGCTTCACTAATTGCCCCAAGTGCAAGTAAAATAAACCCAAAAGCTATAAAACCCTTTATCACATATCGATACTTAAGCCCTCCAGGATCTGAAGACATCTCATCTTGTAAAAAGCTAAGATAGATAAAGTTTGAACTTGTATAAACCACCATCAAAGAAAACGGCACTATCAAAAAGAGCATCGAGATAAGATTTACAACAGCTTTTGTTTTATCACTAAACCCACTATAAAATATATCAACTCTTACATGTTCATCGACCTTCAAAGCCCAAGAAAGCCCGAGTAAAAATATCACATCAAAGATATGCCACTCAAGCTCTTGTAAAGCTACACTCCCACTGTGAAAAAGATACCGACTTAAAGCATCATAGACTACTAATAGACTAAGCAGTAAAACCAGATACGAACTAACTTTTCCAAAAAACTCAACTATTCCATCTAAAAACTTCATCTTTAGTCCTTTTTCTTTAACCCACTTACACTATCGACTATATCATTTTGCCTCATAAAATGCTCCCCTATTAAGAAAGCATCAGCACCAACAGAATGAAGCTCTTTTATAACCTCTTTATCATTTATTCCACTTTCTGCAACTATGATTTTTCCATTGGGGATAAGTGGTATAAGTTTATGACAAAGCTCCATATCCATCTTGAAAGTTTCAAGATTTCTATGATTTATACCTATAATATCTGCTCCGGCATATATGGCTTTTTTAAGATCTTCTTTATCGTGAATCTCTACAAGTGCATTCATCCCAAGATGCCAAGTATAGTTTAAAAGTTCTTTTAACTTCTTGTTAGAAAGTGCTTTTGCTATGAGCAAAACAAAGTCAGCACCATAAACTAAAGCTTCCACCAACTGATACTTACTAACTATAAAATCCTTTCTTAAAAGTGGAGTTCCAACATATCTTCTTATCCCAGTTAAATACTCCAAATCACCTTGAAAAAAATATGGCTCAGTCAAAACAGATATGGCATTTACTCCTGCTTTTTCATAATCAACTGCTATTTGAAGAGGATCAAAATCCTCTCTTATTATCCCCTTACTAGGACTTGCTTTTTTAACTTCTGCAATGATACGGTATGGATCATCTTCAGTGCTTGTTAAATATGGTTTTACATCTCTTGGAAGATAAGGATTGTAAGCTAAGCTTCTACCAAGTAAATCCAGAGGTATCTTTGCCTCTTTCTCCTTTACAAGCTCTCTTGTCTTTTCTATAATATCATCTAAAATCATCTTTTTAAACATTCCTTTACTTTGTTGATATGCTCTTTCATCTCCTCTTGCTCTTTATCTTTGAGACCTTCTAAAATTTTTAAGGCCTCTTTACACTTTCCTAACTTGTAGTATCCCCAAGCTAAAGAGTCAAGATAATACTCATCTTTTGGCTTCTTTTTTAAAGCCTTTTTAACCAATTTTATCCCTTTTTTTACATCTGTATCGTGATCAATCAACAAGTATCCATAATAGTTATAAAATACAGGTTTATCTACCTTTGATACACTCTTTTCAAATCTATCTATAACTTCTTTTAAAACTTTAGGATTTTTCTTATACTCAGCTTCATAGAGATAGACTGCACTATCAGCTAAATAAAAAGGTTTCTTACTCTCTTTATAAAGCTCCAAAGCTATCCTTTCAGCTTTTTTATACTTCTTTATAGATGTATATATATCTATCAAAACATCTTTTTTCAAAGTTTTACTACTTCTTACATACTTTTCCAACTCACCTAACTTTCCTAAAGATAGATATAGTTTTAAAAGTTCTATTTCAAAAGATTGATTTCCTGTAACTTTATATAACCTTTTTAAAAGCTTTTCGATACCTTTAATATCATCCCCCTCTTTTATCTTTAAAAATAGTTTCATACCACAGATAACAGCTTCACAACCATACCTCCTTGTATAGTCATCTAAAACTTTTTGAGCCTTTTTATACTCTTTTGTATCTATATATAGTGAGGCTAAAAGTTGATAGTTTTTTAAGGAATTGTCTTTTTTTAAAATATCTTTAGAAATCTCCTCAGCTTTTTTATACTCTTTTTCTTTTAGATAGTATGGAACAAGATATGATGCTATTTCCATATCCTTTTTAGATAGTTTTTCCATCTCATTTATATGCCTTTTATATATATCATACCTAACACTTAAAAGTGAAAGTCTTGTCATATTTTTTAAAAAACTTTTCTGCTTAGTCATATCATATAGTTTTTCAAACATCAAAGCACTACACTCATAATCTTTTCTATACTCACAATCAAGCCCAGCCATATAATAAAAATCCATACCTGCTTGGACGACATTTTTATCTAAATTTTTAACAGACATAGTCTTAGCACTGCAACTACTAAGCAAAAAAAATGCTAAAAATACTATAAAACTACTATACCTGGACACTCTTTTACCACCTCATCTATATTATCTTTAAAACTATCCCAAAATGGAAAAGTTCTACACTGCTTTGGTCTTGCCTCATAGATACTACACCTTTTTAGCTTTGAATCAAAAAAGATACACTCATAAGAAGCACCTACTTTTTTTTCGACCAAAGAGTATCTATAACCTACCTTTTTCACATAGCTTGAAGTAAACTCATCAAACCCCATATCCAAAAGTTTTGCAACCTCTTGCATCTCTTTAGGAGTTATCCATACATATCCACTCTCACCAGTGCAACACCTGCCCTCACAGCTACCACAAGCTAAAGGATCAAAAGCAAACTTAAAACCATTTTTCTTTATCATAGACTGCATTTTATACTATATGTCCTTGTCTTTTGGTAAATACTCCTTACCTCATCGCTAAACTCTCCATCCGTAGTTGCGATAAGTGGCGGATGTATAGTTGTAGGAGAGTTTGAAGAGGCTCTTGCATGTATAAATACTAAGTGGGACTGTTTATTTATATTTCCATAAACAAATCTTATGTTTACAGGATTTAACTTCAACTCTTTTAGGGCAGTTATAATATTATCAATCTCTTTTGCATCATAACAAAAGATTAGATGACCTATGTTTTTTAAGAGGGTTTTTGCTTTTTTTATAAAAGCTTTTAACTCCATATTTTCCGCATATCTACTTACATACAGTCTTTGATTTTTACTCTTTATAACTTTTGAACTGTAGTATGGAGGATTTGATATGATAAAATCAAACTTTTTGTTAAACTTATACTCTAAAAAGTTTCCACATAAAGCCTCACACTCCAAAGAGTTTATTAAGGCATTTTGTCTTGTTAAAAAATAAGAGTTTTTTTGTATATCTATAGAGGTCAAGTTCACTTTAAAATCTCTCGCAACCAAAAGCCCGAGTATTCCACAACCACTACCAACATCTAAAACATCACCCTTGGGATTTAGTTTTGATATAAAGTCATAAAGATAGTGAGAATCTGAGTTAAATAAAAAACTATCCTCTTCTTGATATAGTAACAACTCTTCTACCCTTTATCATTTTTTTTATATTATACCAAAAAAAATATAGGAACTATTATGATTATCATCCCAGCAAGACTAGGCTCTACAAGATTTCCAAACAAAGTTTTAGTAGATATAAACGGACTTCCTATGGTTATAGCTACTGCTAAGAGGGTTGAAAGTATAGACAGAGTTGTTATAGCCACAGACTCAAAAGAGGTTATAGATAGGGCAAATGAATATGGTTTTGAAGCCATCATAACTGATACTAACCACAAAAGTGGAACTGATAGAATAAATGAAGTTACAAAAAAACTATCTTTGAATGATAGTGAGATAATTATAAATGTTCAAGCTGACGAACCATTTATAGAAGCTGAAGTTGTTCAAAAAGTTTATGACAGGGTAAAAAGTGCCATAGAAAAAAATGAAGATTTTATGATGGTTAGTTGTTATAAAAGAATAGATAAGTTTTATGCTGATGATCCAAACCTTGTAAAAGTTGTGCTTAACAACAAAAACCAAGCTATATATTTTTCAAGAAGTAAGATTCCTTACAACAGAGGAAAAGTAGAAAGTTACCTCGGACATATAGGTATATATGGTTTTTCAAAAAAAAGTTTGAGTAATTTTTGCTCACTTCCTACTGCTCCACTAGAAGATATAGAAAAGCTTGAACAATTAAGAGCCTTATATCACGGAGGAAAAATACTTATGGTAGAAGTTGAAACTTCCAGTTTTGGTATAGACACTGTATATGATTTAAAAAGGGCTTTAAATATATAAAAAGTTCAAAGCACCAAATTACGAGGAGGAGTGTTTTAGTGGCACTTTGAACTCCTAACCATATCGGAAAACTAATCAAAAACTTTAAAAAAAAATCTATCTTTTTCTGATAAAATCTGATGTGAAGTATTTTTTATAAATTGACCACATATGTAAACATACTTCATATTGGTAAAGTTTAGTTGCAAAAAAGTAACATAAAAGTAAAATTGTATGACAAATGTTTTAAAATGTTAATAAAATTTTTACTTTATCCGATTGTAGTTTTAAGAACAAAAACAAAGGATAAAATTATGCTAGGTAAAAAAGTATTTTTTATAAAAGAGTTTATAAAGCTTGAGCAGATAAAAGACAAAATCGATTTTGAAGAATACCTTAAATCATATACTAAACAAAAACTTCAAGCTATAGTAAACGATGAGATACACAACGATAGACATGAGGAAAAAAATCTCTCAGGAGTTCACTTTAATGTTATGTATAAAGATGTTCGAACTCCAGTTAGCGGTGACGATTTAGATAGAATTATAGAAAGAATAAGATATGAAATAAGAAATACTGATCTTTTAGTAAAGTGGAGTGAGGGAGAATTTGTCCTCTTACTTTTAGAATGCACGATAGAATCTGCCCAAAAAATAGCATTTTTACTCAAAAGTATCATCGAAGGAAAAGATTATAGTGATAAAAAGGTAGAGTTAAATTATACTATCACATATCATAAAGAGGATGATACGGTAGAGAGTTTTTTAGATAGGATAGAGCTTCACACAACTGTTTAAACTTTTTAAGATATAATCCCAAAAGACACTAAATAGAACCTTCAAAGTTTTAAGGATTATATCTTGAATAAATATATCATAAAGATTTTATGTAGTGATAAAAAGGGACTTGTTTATCACATTTCTAACATACTTTATAAAAATAAACTAAATATAGAAAAAAACAGTGAATATGTTGATGAAGAAAATAGAAAGTTTTTCTTTAGAGCCATAGTTTTTGGAGAATTTGATAAAAAAGACTTATTAAGACAGTTAGAAAAAACTCTACCTAAAGATGCTTCTATCACGATAAGGTTACAAAGAAAAAAAGATATAGTAATTATGGCAACAAAAGAATCTCACTCTTTAGGAGATATACTCATAAAACACTATAGCGGTGAGTTAAATGCCAATATCTTAGCAGTCATAGCAAATCATAACACATTAAGAGAGTTAGTGGAAAAGTTTAATATCCCTTTTTTTCATATCACTGCTGAAAACAAAAGTAGAAGTGAACATGAAAAAAAGGTATTGAAAACTTTATCAGGCTATAATCTTGATTATATAGTTTTAGCAAAGTATATGAGAATCCTCTCAAATGACTTTGTAAAAGAATATGAAGAAAAAATTATAAACATTCATCACTCATTTTTACCAGCTTTCATTGGAGCAAACCCTTACAAACAAGCATATAACAGAGGTGTAAAAATCATAGGTGCAACCGCTCATTTTGTAAATGATAACTTAGATGAAGGACCTATTATTCATCAAGATGTTATAAGAGTAAATCACGAATTTAGCTGGAAAGATATGCAAAGAGCAGGAAGGGAGGTTGAAAAAGCTGTTTTAAATTATGCACTTGACTTGGTATTTGACGATAGAGTTTTTGTTTACAATAATAAAACTATAATCTTTTAATGATAAAATATCCAACTAAACAATAAAAGGAACTATTTTGCGAAAAAGAAAAAGGATACTTGTCAAATTTTCGGGTGAAGCATTAGCTGGTAAAGATGGTTATGGTATAGATACAAAGATACTAAAGTATATAGCTGATGAGATAGAAGATCTTGTTAGAAATACCATAGAAGTAGCTGTTGTTGTTGGTGGAGGAAATATCATAAGAGGAGTAAGTGCAGCACAAGATGGTATCATCAAAAGAACAAGCGGTGATTATATGGGTATGCTTGCAACTGTTATAAATGCGGTAGCTATCCAGGAAGCTCTTGAACACAACGGAGTATATGCAAGAGTTCAAAGTGCTATAAAGATGGAGCAAATAGCTGAGACTTTTATAGTTCGTCGAGCCAAAAGACATCTTGAAAAAGGAAGAGTTGTTATATTTGGTGCAGGAACAGGAAATCCTTTCTTTACAACCGATACTGCTGCAACTTTGAGAGCAACAGAGATAGAGGCATCTATGATAATTAAAGCTACAAAAGTTAACGGAGTTTATGACAAAGATCCAAACAAACATCAAGATGCAAAAAAACTTGATGTTTTAAGTTATGATGAAGCTCTAAAAGACAATATAAAAGTTATGGATGATACCTCTATCGCACTAGCAAAAGATAATGCTCTACCTATAGTAGTGTGTAATATGTTTGAAAAAGGCAACCTACTTCGCATAGCAAATGGTGACTTTACAAATGCATCAATAGTTCAAAACAGTTAAAAGGAATAAAAATGAGATTGGAGCAAATAGTATCAAAGGCATTAAAACAAGTTAATAACGATAACTATGTTTTGTCACTTATGGTATCACAAAGAGCAAATGAACTTTCAAATGGAAGTGAACCTTTGATAGATATGAAAAAAAATAAAAATTTAAAATACACAGATATCGCCCTTATGGAGATAGCTAAGGGAGTTATAAAGTTAGATACCATAGAGCAAAAGTAACTACACTTGAATAAAACCCTAGACTCTCTAAAACACATAAAAGATGTAGAGAGTGCAAAAGAGTGTTTATTTCAGTTATGCGGTAAAAATAAGGGTATCAAAGAAGCTCTTTTATTTGCTAAAAAAGCTCATCAAGAACAGTATAGAAAAAGTGGTGAACCATACATCATCCATCCCATACTTGTAGCTGTTATAGTAAAACTAATAGGTGGTGATGACGAAATGGTTATATCAGCACTCTTACACGATACCGTAGAAGATACCGATGTAACGATAGAAGATATAGAAAATAAGTTTGGTAAAAATATAAAAAGTATAGTTGACGGACTAACAAAGATAACTGAGATTAGAGAGGAAGAACTCCTATCCTCATCTTCAAATAAAAAACTTATCTCCTCTGCATTAACTTTTAGAAAAATGCTTATATCTTCGATAGAAGATGTTAGAGTTTTGGTTATCAAACTGTGCGATAGAGTTCACAATATGCTAACTTTAGATGCACTAAGTAAACAAAAACAAAAACGAATAACAGAGGAAACTTTGGTTGTTTATGTTCCAATAGCTCACCGACTTGGTATAGGAAAGATAAAAAACTTTCTAGAAGATAGGTGTTTTTACTACTTATTTCCAAAAAAATATCAAGAGATAACAAACTATATAGAAAGCCATTTACAAGATTTACAACTAAAACTAAACAACTTTATCACTGAAGTAAAAAACCATATGCTAAAAAATGGTTTTGTCGATGGAAGTTTTGAAATACAAAGCAGAATAAAACACAAATACTCCATTTATCAAAAGATGCAACGAAAGGGAGTTAGCATAGAGGAGGTGTTAGATCTTTTAGCTCTAAGAGTTTTGGTTTACAACCCACTTGATTGTTACCAAGTTTTAGGGATAGTGCATCAAAATTACCGCCCTTTGATAGCTAGATTTAAAGATTACATAGCTATACCCAAAGATAATGCTTATCAAACTCTCCATACAACAGTTTTTCATAAATCAAGGATATTTGAACTTCAAATAAGAACTTTTGATATGCACAAAACTGCTGAGTATGGTATAGCATCTCACTGGAAATATAAAGGACATGAAGGTTTAAGCCCAAATCTTTCGTGGCTAAGTGAACTAAAAGATGATAGCCAAAGAAATAATGAGTTAGATGAACTCATCTTAGCTACTGAAAAAGGGCTTTATAGTGAAGATATATCGGTTTTTTCTCCAAAAGGAGATCTATTTACCCTACCTCGCGGTGCAATTATACTTGACTTTGCTTATGCTGTTCATAGTGAAGTTGGACTCTATGCAAAAGAAGCTTACTTAAACAAAAAAAGAGTTCCGTTTTTAACAGAGTTAAAAAATGGGGATATGGTAAAGATTGTAACCTCTGATAAACCAAATCTTAGATGTAGTTGGATAAACTCTGTTAAAACCTCCCATGCTAGAAGTATTATGGTTCAAAACTGTAAAGTCAAAAGAAAAGAGTTGGATAGTAAAATAGCTAAAAATATACTTTTAAGCGAATTTAATATAAAAGAGAAAAATTCAGATAAAGTTTTAAAAAGAGAGGATTTAGAAAAAAATCTTCACAAATGCACGACAAATAAAAACTTTTTACAAACAACCATTACAAAGATAAGGAGATCTTTGATAAAAAATAGAAAAATCATACCTATCATATCCCCTTTAAAATCTTTCAAACTGCAAAAAAAAATTTTTGATAAATTTGTAATTTACTCAACCAACAACTATTCTAAACTCTCTTTTGATTTTTGTTGCCATCCAAAACAAGGAGATGAAATAGTAGCTATTATTTATAAAAATGAAATAGTAGTTCATCATAAGTTTTGCTCACATGCTCAAAAGCTTATTAATCAAAAGGAAAAAGCTATCTTTATAAAATGGGGAGAGATGAAAAATAGTCAATACAAACTTATAGTAAGTATAGAAAATAAAAAAGGAACTTTAGCTAAATTTTTACAATATTTAGCTAAAATCGAAATCGACTTACTCAACATCAACCTATCAAAGAGTGAAGACTCACTTATGGCTTACTTTGAAATCATAGTTGAGATACCAAAAGATAGGGATGATGCTAAAGGGAAGATATTAAACAAAAAGAGTGAGTATTATAAAATAATAGATTTTTATCCACTCGATGATGCATATAAAATATAAAAGAAGGAAGTAAAAGTGTTTAAACTAGAAGATGCTTTAGTAGATATAAAAAGAGCGACAACGGAGATAATAGATGAAGAAAAAATAGAAAAACTTTTAAAAGAATATTTAGAAAGTGGCAAAAACTACTATGTAAAATTTGGTGTTGATCCAACAAGTCCAGACATTCACTTAGGACATACCGTGCCTATACAAAAAGCGGCTACTTTTCAAAAATATGGGGGTATAGTTCAGCTTCTAATAGGAGATTTTACAGCAACTATAGGGGATCCTAGTGGGAAAAATTCTCTTCGCCCTACTCTTAAAAAGCAAGAGGTTATAAAAAATGCAAAAACATATCAAGAGCAAGTTTTTAAAATCCTAGACAAAGAAAAAACCCAGATAGTTTTTAACTCAAAGTGGCTTGATGAGCTTGGAGCTAGAGGCATCATAGCTCTTTGTATGAATCAAACAGTAGCAAGGATGCTAGAAAGAGATGATTTTGATAAAAGATATAAAAACAATACTCCTATAGCTATAAGTGAGTTTATATATCCACTTTTACAAGGGTATGATAGTGTTTATTTAAAAAGTGATATAGAGATAGGTGGAACTGATCAAAAGTTCAACCTTCTTATGGGAAGGCAACTTCAAAAAGCCTATGGGATAGGTAAGGAACAAGCAGTTATTATGATGCCTATCATAGAGGGACTTGACGGTGTCCAAAAGATGAGTAAATCTTTAAAAAATTATATAGGTATAACTGATACTCCAAAAGATATGTATGCAAAAATTTTAAGTATCTCAGATGAGTTGATGTGGAAATATTACAACCTTTTAAGCTCAAAAAGTGTTCAAGAAATAGATGAGCTAAAAAGAGGTGTTGATGAAGAAAAACTTCATCCCAAAAAGGTTAAAGAGGAGTTAGCTCTTGAAATAACAACAAGATTTCACTCTGCTAGTGATGCTAAAAAGGCAAAAGATGAGTTTAATGTAGTTTTTAGCAAAAATAGTATTCCAAGCGATATAAAAACTTTCAAATTACAAAAGGGAACTTGGATAGCAAAAGCTTTAGTTGAGATAGGTTTAGAACCATCGACATCTCAAGCTAGGAGAGATATAAAACAGGGTGCGGTTAAGATAGATGGAAAAAAGTTAAATGATGAACAACTAAAACTAAAAAGTGGCAAATTTATAGTTCAAATAGGTAAAAGAAAATTTGCAAAAATAAAGGCGGTTTGAAAAAATGAAAATAGGTAAATATGAGATAAAATACCCTATTGTCCAAGGTGGTATGGGAGTTGGTATAAGCTGGGATAGACTAGCCGGAACAGTCTCTAAAGAGGGAGGCTTGGGGGTTATAAGTAGTGTTGGAACCGGCTACTATAAAAATAAAAAGTATGCAAAAGAGTTAGTAGAGGGAAAACCACTACACGAAACAAACTTTTACTCAACAGAGGCTCTTCATAAGATATTTGAAAATGCAAGAAAGATTTGCGGTGGTGCACCACTAGCTTGTAATGTCCTATACGCGTCAAATGACTATGGAAGAATAGTAAAAGATGCTTGTAAAGCTGGAGCAAATATGATCATAACCGGAGCTGGACTTCCAACAAATATGCCCGAATTTACTGCAGAGTTTCCGGATGTTGCTCTTATTCCTATAGTCTCAAGTGCGAGAGCTTTAAAACTTATATGTAAAAAATGGAAAAGATACAACAAAATCCCAGATGCAGTTATAGTAGAGGGACCACTAAGTGGAGGACATCAAGGATTCTCCTATGAACAATGTTTTCAAGAGGAGTATCAGTTAGAAAATATAGTTCCACCGGTAATACAAGAGGCTAAAAGATGTGGAGATATACCGGTTATAGCAGCTGGAGGCATTTGGGATAAAAAAGATATAGATAAATTTTTGGATATGGGATGTGACGGAGTGCAGATGGCTACTAGATTTATAGCTACTGTTGAATGTGATGCTAGTGATAATTTTAAACAAGTTTTACTAAATGCTAAAAAAGAGGACATAGAACTTTTAAAATCGCCTGTTGGACTTCCGGCTAGAGGAGTTAGAACAAAACTTCAAAAAAGTATAGAAGAGGGAACTGCACCAAAGATAAAGTGTATATCTAACTGTGTTGCCCCTTGTAAAAAGGGTATAGAAGCAAAACGGGTTGGCTACTGCATTGCTGATAGACTAAGTGCAGCTTATCAAGGCGATGTTGATACAGGACTTTTTTTTACAGGTGCTTATGGTTATAGACTTGATAAAATCATAACAGTAAAAGAGTTGATAGATAAACTTATATATGGAGAGTAGTTATTAAAAAAATAATCTTTTTGATTGCCTTGTTTGTAACAGTTTTATTTGCTTCTGCTCTGAGTCAAGAGGCAATATCTTTATATAGAAAGATACCTTTTGTCTCTAAAAATCAAACCATCGTTATTATGCATAATTTGGAAAAAGTGTATATTGAAGCAGTTATAAACAGTGATAAAGATGCTTTAAAGTATGCTTTGAAAGGGCTTATAAGATGCAAACATCTCCTCGGTATGGATGCTTCTACATATGAGAAGGAGTATGCTTCATATCATTTTATAGAAAAAGCATACAAGCCAAAATCAAGGATAACTAAAACTAAAAAAAATAAAGTAAAACCTTTAGAAGAGTTTATGAAAAAGAAGAAAACAGATACATATGTAAAAGATATTTCAGTAAATCAAGATGAGATAAAGATAACATTTAACAAAAACATAAACTATACTGATGTACTTTTTTTTGAATTAAATTTCAATAAAAGATACAAAGATATGTATGATATAAAAGCAATACTTCCCAAAAATATAAATACCAATATAAATATATATGGACTTAAAAGAGTTCAACTATCTCAAAACTCTAAAGATAAGATTAGATTGGTTTTAGAAGACAGTAAAAATATCAAATCATCTGCATTTGTTAAAGACAATAAACTCATTATTCATATAGCAAACCTAAAATCAAACACGATATCTAGCAAGAAGATTGTAACTAAAAGGAGATTTAAGATAAAAGAGTTATTTAATAACAGAAGTTACAAAAAAATCCAAAAATACTCAAAATCCATAGTCATAGATCCAGGACATGGAGGAAAAGATAGCGGTGCAGTAGGTTACAATAGACTTCAAGAAAAAAAGGCTGTCCTATCCATAGCACTGAAATTGAAAAAAATACTCACAAAAAGAGGATATAGGGTATATATGACAAGAAGTAGAGATAAATTTATAGACTTAAAAGATAGAACTCACTTTGCAAATGTAAAAAAAGCCGATCTTTTTATCTCCATCCATGCAAATGCCATAGAGGGAAGAAAAAAATTTACTCTAAAGGGTATAGAGACTTTCTATCTATCTCCTGCAAGAAGTCAAAGAGCAAAAAAAGTTGCAGAAAAAGAAAATCGCGCCTCTTTGATAAATATGGATATCCTTTCAAAAAATACTCTACTAAACTTTTTAAATCGTGAAAAAATCATCCAATCAAACAAATTAGCCATAGATATACAGGCAAATATACTTAAAAGTCTAAGAGAAAAATATAATGACATAAAAGACGGAGGTGTTCGCCCTGCTCCATTTTGGGTGCTAGTTGGAGCTGGTATGCCTGCAGTCTTAGTTGAAGTTGGATATATAACAAACCCAACAGAGGCTAAAAGACTTTTTAACCCTTTCTACCAAAATCGCATAGCAAAAGGTTTTGCAGACGGTATTGAGAGCTATTTCTTAAAGAATTAATAGTATAATCTCTTCTTATTTTATAAATAAGGGGAAGATTATGACACAATCAACATTTAAAGAAAAATATCCAGTTTGGACACTGGAGTTAAAAAAAGATGAAGTAAAACAAACTTCTGTAAAAGAGTTTATAGAGTATTTTAAAGAAAAAATAGATGCTCATCCGGTTGCAACATTTATAGCAACTTTTGATCATTACTCTCATACAAAGTCTCTTCCGGAACATACTATAAATCCGGAAATAAAAGATGTCCAAAATATCATTTTTTGTTTTGGTAAAGAAATACCTACAACAAAAGCTGCTGCTGTTAGACCAAGGAGTATTGGTATTTGCGAGATGGAAGATAGCTTTATCATAGAGTTTATGGAAGCACCAAGTGAACAAGGACACAAAACTATGGAAGAATGGGCAAAAGCACTAAAATGTTAAAAGGTTTTTTATTTTCTTTACTACTACTTATTTTTGGTTGTAGTGAAGATAAAACTTTTAAAAGAGTTTTACAAAAAGAGGAAGTTGGAAAACTTCACTTTTTTACTCTTTTAGCTACTGACAAAAACTTAAAACTCTTGACCTTAAAAGCAGCAAAAGAAGCAGATATAAAACTATCAAAATCTCCCTACACTATCGTTGTAGAATCTTCAAAATATCCTCAACACTGCAACAATCCGCTAACTCCAGCTTATGAAGCAAGTTATGATGGATATGTAAGGATAACAGTAAAAAAAGCATTTAAAAAAATATATTTTATACAAAGAGATTTTCATAACGATGTTACAAAAGAGATAATAGAAGATCTTTTTGAAATAATGAAAGATGATTTAAAGATAAAATAAAATGGCACGGCAAACAAGACTCGAACTCGTGCCAAATATAACAAAACAGTATTCTAACCAACTAAACTACTGTCGTGGTCATTAACATATCCCCATGGCTAAAGCAAGGGGATTTTTCCCCCCCCTGCAATAGGTAAATGGATTCAGCTATCAACAAAGTCAGGCTACTAATGTAACTCTTACAACTTCTCCTGCTAGAGTTGATGTCCCAACTCTACAAAATAATTATAACATATTGTAAAACCTATCTGTGAGTGCTTTTGAATTTATGGACATAAGAGCTTTTTGTTTCATTATCTTTAAATATTTTACTTTCATCCATTTTTTTGCTATTATTTCACATAGATAGGTTTTTCCCTATTTATTTTATCTTTTACCGTGAAATCTATCTAGCTCTTTTGAAATTTTCAAATTTCAAAAAGAGTTTTCAAATAAGATTGAAAGTGTTATTATACGGTGTCTAAATTGATTATGGCTAAAGAAGTTCTTAAGGAATATGTGATGAAAAGAGAGTTTGAAGTTGTTATGGAAAGAAATGGGGATGGTTTTTATATAGGTAGTATTCCAAGTCTAAGAGGTTGTCATACCCAAGTAAAGTTCTTAGATGAACTTATGGCTAGGATAAAAGAGGTTATAAAACTATGTTTAGAAGCTGGAGAAGAATTTAAAAAGATAGTCAAAAAGTAGATGTTTAAAAAGTTATATCTTGGTTTAAAGTTTGCATTTAGCTATTTTACTGTTTTACCTGTAACTTTTAAAAGTAGTGATAACCTTGAAAAAAAAGAGGTCTTAAACTATATGCTTTTATTTTTACCACTTGTTGGAGTTGTAATAGGAAGTATTAGTTTACTTCCATACTATCTCTTTCCAAATATACTTTTTGCCATAGTTTCAGCACTTTTACCTCTTTTTTTAACTGGATTTTTACACTTAGAAGCTGTGGTAGATGTTGTAGATAGTATCTATGCCAAGCTTAGTGGAAAAGATGCTTATAAAGTTATAAAAGAGCCTACGGTTGGGGCTATAGGAGTTTTATGGGGAGTTTCATATCTTATTTTAAAGGTGGCGGGAGTTAGTTTTTTACTTTTGCATAGAAAGTTTTTAGAGCTTATTGTGATAATAACCTTTTCAAGAGTTGGGCTTTTATTTTTGATATATTTTGGAGAGTTTAAATCCTCTTTTTTAGAAAAGTTAAAAGCTTCACTAAGTAGATATGTGTTTATCTTTTGGGGAGTTTTATTTATAAAGTATATCTACCTTTTAGCGATACCTTTTTTAGTTAGCTTTTTGGTTGAAAAGAGGCTTGGATTTAAAAATGGCGATGTTTTGGGCTTTGTTTTGGAAAGTGTTGAGATAGTTTTAGTTTTAGGAGTTGCAAGTGGGTTATCTTGAGTGGTTTAAAACTCATACAAAAAAGCATAAAAAAATAGTTGATAAGTTAAAAGATTTGAGTGATGATGAGATTATAGAGTATTTTAGATTTGAAAATATGGTAAAAAATGAGAGAGATTTTTGTCCTCTTTATGAAAAAAATAAAAAGTGTCACGATATGGAAGTTTTAAACTGCTATCTCTGCGGATGTCCGCATTTTCGTTTTGACGATAGTGAACCCATTTATAAAAGTAGTTGTTCTATAGATGCAAAAGATGGCAGAAAGTTAGAGAGTTTTGCTGTAATACATCAAGACTGTGGAGCATGTCTGCTCCCTCATAGAGAGGGCTTTATAAAAAAGGTTTTTGATAGGGATTGGAAAAAAATGATGTTAAAAGTTACTAAAAGTGTATAAAATTGTAACACTTTTTAAGTCAAGTTTTATTTAAGTATGTTAAAATACTTAAACAAAACTTAACTTAACTTAAAAGGACAAACATTGCCCAAAATCACTTTAGTGCTTTTATCTGCCGGAACTGCATCGAGATTTATAAAGGATTTTCCGGTTAAAAAGCAGTGGATATATGTAGATGATAAACCTCTTTGGCTCTTTGTTGCTAAGAGATTTGAAACTTTTTATGATTTTGAAAAGATAGTTATAGTCTCTTCAAAAGAGGAAATAAACTATATGAAAAACTTTGATAGTGAGTTTGAGTATGTAGTTGGTGGGGATAGCAGACAAGAGAGTCTAAAAAACTCTTTAGAAAAAGTAGAAACTTCCTATGTTTTAGTTAGTGATGTTGCAAGAGCCTGTGTTACAAAAGAGATGATAGATGAGATTATTTTTCACCACGACAAGGCAGAGTGTATAGTTCCAACTCTAAATGTTTCCGATACAGTTATATATGATGAAGAAACTATCGATAGAGAAAAAGTTAAACTTATCCAAACTCCTCAACTTTCAAAAACAGATATTTTAAAAGAGGCACTAAAGCAAAAGAAGCTTTTTACCGATGATAGTTCGGCTATAAAAGGTTTGGGTGGAACTATTTTTTATACAAAAGGTAACACTTTTGCTAAAAAAATAACTTATATTGCCGATTTAAAAGAGCTTGGTTGCTTAAAACCTCCCAAAGAGCAGTTTTTTGTTGGAACAGGATATGATGTTCATCAGTTTTGTTTTGACAAAGATATGTATCTTTGCGGGGTAAAAGTTGAGAGTGAGTTTGGTTTTTTAGCTCACTCAGATGGTGATGTAGCTATCCATGCACTTATAGACTCTCTTTTGGGTGCTATAGGTATGGGAGATATAGGAGAGCTTTTCCCAGACACTAAAAAAGAGTATGAGGGGATAGACTCTAAAATCCTTTTGAAGAGGGTAGTTAAGTTTATAAAAAGTGTTGGTTATGAGATAGTAAACTGTGATATAACTATCCAAGCCGAGATTCCAAAATTATCACCATATAAACAAAAGATGAAAAAAACATTGGCAACTATTTTAGGACTAGAACCCATAAGGGTAAATGTAAAAGCAACAACAACTGAAAAGTTGGGATTTGTTGGACGAAAAGAAGGAGTAGCTGTAGGGGCTACTTCGATGATAAAAATATATAGATGGAAGTGAATTTAGTATGAAGATATTGATAGTTGAAAATGAGATTTATTTAGCACAAAGTATTTCTACGAAGCTAAACAATTTAGGACATAGTTGTGAATTGGCAGTGAGTGTAAAGGATGCCCTAAGGGGTGGAGATTTTGATGCCGTATTACTTTCTACGAATATCTCCGGGCAAAATTTTTATCCTATTATAGAACACTACAAAAATAGTATCATAATACTTATGGTCTCATATGTAAGTAACGATACTGTAACAGCACCTTTAAAAGCTGGAGCAAATGACTATATACTAAAACCTTTTATGATAGAGGAGTTGATTAGAAAGTTGGAGCATCTTCAAGACTACATACAATATAGAAAAGAGAATCAAACATATAAAAATTATATTAACCATCTTCTTAAAAAAAGTATAGTAAAGAAGCTTGATGAAAATACCGAGTTTCCTATACTTTTAAAGGTAAGTAGTCAAAAGGTAGCAGATAGTATGGTTTTTAAGTATGTAGAGGAATTTAATGAGTCTTTTACCTTTATATCTTTAGAAGATAAAGATGCTCTAAGACAACTTGAAAAGATAAATCCAAATGAACTTGTGTATCTGACAGACTTTCAAAACTTGCAAAGGAGTGAAAAATCTAAGGTTTTACCTCTTATTCAAAAAAGAAGAGTTATACTTTCAACTACAGATATGTATGAGAGCTTAGAGGGGTTAGAATCTTTAGAGATAAAAAATGAAGAGAGTCTATTTGATAGAGAGGGGGAACTTCTATCTATAGAAAATTATGTAAAGTATGTGATACTAAAATATCAAGGTAAGTTTCCAGATACTGAACTCTCAAAGAAGCTTGGCATATCAAGAAAGAGTCTTTGGGAGAAACGAAAAAAGTATGGGATCACAAAAAAGAGATAAAGCTCTGTATATAGATAAAGAAGCTTTGGCAACTCTTGCTTTAGTTAAAGAGGGGATTTTGTCACCTGTTGATAAGTTGATGAATCAAAATGAGTCAAAAAGTGTTGAACAAACTTCATCCTACAAAGGACACTTTTTCCCTTTCCCTTTTATTCTAGCTCCAAGTGGAAAAAGAAATGCAAAAGTTTTAGAATCTTTAAAAAGTGGGGATATTGTTGATTTAGTAGAGGATGGTAAAAAGTGTGGTGAGCTAAAGGTTGATGAAGTTTTTAAGATAGATAGGTTAAAAAGAGTAGAACAGATATTTGCTACAACTGATGCATCTCATCCCGGAGTAAAAGACACTTTAAGAAGACTTGGAAAGTTTGCTGTAAGTGGAGAGTATGAGGTTGATACAACTTTTGTCAAAGAGATAAAAAGGCTTATAAAAAAACAAAAAGAGTTGGTAAATGCTAAAAAAGTAACGGCTATTATGATGGCGGCAAAACCTCTTCATAGGGGACATGAAAGAATGATAAGAGATGCCCTTGAAAAGAGTGATATGATAGTGCTATTTTTACTTAAACCATATAAAAAAGATAAATTTTCATATGAGCTTAGATATGAAGCACTAAAATATTACACAGATAACTTTTTGCCAAAAAATAAAGTCTTAATAGTTCCCTTTGAAAATACCTATATATTTGCAGGGTATAACAATGTTTTTTTAGATGCACTAGCTGCAAAAAACTTTGGTTGTGATGCCATAAGTGTAGGGCAAAACCACTCCGGAATAGGACTCTTTTATGATAAGTATGGAACTAACTCCATAGTTGATAGGTTTGATAGTGATGAGTTTAGCATAGAGGTAAGCAGTGAGTATGTTTATTGTAATGAATGTAAAACTTTAGTTAGCACAAAGACTTGTCCACATGGAACCCACCACCATATATCATACAAAAGTGAATTTATAGAAGAGCTTATGCTTCAAGGACTTTTACCTCCGGCAGTTTTGGTTAGGAAAGAGATATCGGCTATATTTTTAAGCTCTCTATATAAAAAAAGATGGAAAAAGTTGATAAATAAATTCCCAGATTTTTTCCCATCAAACGGACTCTTAGAAGAAATGGATGATAAGAAGTTTTATCTAAAGATAATAGATCTTCACCAAACAGCATCACTAACATAAGGATTTTTATGAGAAAGTTTTTTTTGACATTTTTTTATAGTGGACTTCTTCCAAAAGCTCCTGGAACTTGGGGAACAATGGCTGGACTTATAGTGGCTTGGTTTGTTGTTCAAAACTTTGGTTATCAAACTCTTTTTTTAGCTACGATCTTTATAACGATAGTCTCTTTTAAAGAGATAGATAAATATGAGGATAGTATTGGAGAGCACGACTCAAAAGAGATAGTTATAGATGAGGTTGTGGGTATTTGGCTTAGTCTTTGTATAACCGGAGCACTAACTCCAATATACTTTGCTTTAAACTTTATCTTCTTTAGGATATTTGATATATGGAAACCCTCTATCATAGGAAAAATAGATAGAGATGTTAAAGGCGGATATGGAGTTATGGGAGATGATTTACTTGCTGGAGTTTTTGGAGCTATCTGTAGTGGAGCAGTATATATGTTAATAGAAAAGTTTGTTTAACTTTTTACTTCTTAAAATTTATTTAACTTTTCTTTTTAAAAAATATTTTAACACTTCATTTTGATAAAGTTTTATAAAATGATTCTTAAAAATTGCTCAAATAAGGATTTTATATGAAAAATTTTCTCTTGTTACCCATTGGGGTTTTATTGATAGGTTTACTTTCTATTGTATGTTTTAAAAATAAGTTGGAACCTATAACAAATGATTTAATAACCAAAACTAGTGAAAAATTGAATAAAAATGAGATTTATGGATTGGGTGTAAGTATAGTGGGAAAAGATTTTAAAACGAAGTTGGTTACGAAGATAAGCGGAATAGTAATGTCTAAAAAAGAAAAGGAAAAAGCACTTAGTATTGCAAGAAGTATAGATGGGGTGTTTGATGTTGAGGATGATATAAAAATAGAAAAGGCTAAAATCTTAGGTACGAAAATGGTTTTTGAACCGGTTGAAAATAATCTAACCAATAAGAAAGATGTTACTGATAACTTAACAAAAAATGAAAATAGTGGTAATATTAAACTTTTTAAAGAGGATAGTATTTTACCCGGCATAACATTCAAATAGTAAAGTAGGAAGTTGTCGAAAAAAACTAATCCATTTAGAGCTTATCCAATATTAGAATAAATTATAATTATTTCAGGTTTTTCATAGGAAAGATTGGTTAGTATTGAAATCAAATAATTTTTGTTTTTAGGGGTTAATAAAAAAAGGAGAGGTAAGTCGATGGATACTGTTTTGATTTTTATTGTCGGTATAACAGTTGGTGTTTTACTCTTGTATCTATTAGGAATAGGGGTTGCACCTTATAATCCTGATGGTATAAAAGTGGACCACTTTGAGTGTGGATTACCGCCAAGTAGTGAAGTGCCTAAAAAAGCTAACTTTAACTATTTTATATTTGCTATTGCATTTATAGTTTTTGATATGGCTGGGCTTTTTTTCAGTCTGTTTGTTTTTTCGCAGTCAAAAACTGCAATAGGTTGGGCTATAGTATTTGGAAGTTTACTATTTGCTGCAATTACAATATCTATGAAGGAATACAGAAATGCTAAAAGTGCTTGATTTTTTTAACTATGCGAGGAGTAAATCTCCGTGGATTGTCCACTTTTGTAGTGGTTGTTGTTCTCTTGAGATGTTGGCATCAATGGGACCTAGATTTGACTGGGAAAGATATGGGTATTTGATGGCACCCACTCCTAGACAGGCTGATATTATGTTCATAACCGGACTTGTGAGTAAAAAGATACTACCTGCACTTTTAAGAACCTATGCTCAGATGCCAGAGCCTAGATATGTTGTGGCTCTTGGAGCGTGTGCATATGATGGTGGTCCTTACAATGACTCTGTTTCAGTTATAAAAAATATGACCGAGATATTACCAGCTGATGTTTTTGTTGCCGGTTGTCCTCCAAGACCTGAAGCAATTATCGCTGGTTTGGAAGACTTAAAAGAAAAGATCAAAAGAGGTGAGCCAAGTGCTTCAAGTCAAGGTGGTCTTTGGAAAGAAATGAAGTTTTAAAGGCGGTAAGGGTATGGAAAATATAAAAAATATACTTTCAAAGTTTGAAACACAATACATAAAAGAATACAAAAAAATATATGTAAAAGCAAAGCTAAAAAATCCAGGCGACTTGCTTAAAGTTATAGAGGATTTGGTAAAAGAGGGGGTAAAAAGTTGCTCTACCGTATCTCCTACCGACTTTTTGGAAGATAATAAGATGGAGATAAACTACTTTTTAGAAGATATGAAAAAACATCGCCATGTTTGGCTAAAAGTAGATATTCCAAGGGAACTTGATAAGTGTGAGATAGACTCTATAACTCCACTTATGCCAAGTGCCGATTGGCACGAGTTAGAAAGTTACTCAACTTTTGGAGTAAAATTTAAAGGTCATCCGGATCTTAGATATTTTTTGATAAGTACAGATTATTATGGACTCTATCCTTTTAGAAAAGATTTTGACTATTTAGAACACGAGAAAAAACTTATAGAAAATATTGGTGAAATAACTCAAGAGTATTATGATGAGTATGAAGAAGTAGAAAAAAGTGCAGATAAAAGTAGTAGTCAAACTATTTTAAACTGGGGACCTACCCATCCTGCAAGCGGACCTATAAGACTTAAAGTTACAGCAGATGGTGAGATAATAAAAAAGGTTGAACTTGATATAGGGTATGTTTGGAGAGCTTTGGAAGATCTTGTAACAAGAAAAGATTTCATAGGTGCCATCGTTGCAGTTGAAAGGGTTTGTTTTATGGACAATACAAACCCTATGATTTGCTATGCTCAAGCTGTTGAAGAGATAGCAGGAAAAGAAATAACGCCTTTTGCAAAATATATGAGGGTTATTTTAGGAGAGGTTGGAAGAAGTGCATCGCATCTTGTTTCTATGGGAAGTTTTTTTGGAAATATGGGACTTATGACCTTTATGATGTGGCTTCTTGATATAAGAGAGAGCTATCTTGATGTTCTTGATAACTATAGTGGAGCTAGAATAGCAACTGCTTGTATAGAACCGGGTGGGGTTAGATATCCACTTGAGGATTATAAAGCTTTTTTTGCATCTGTTAGAAAAGCTATAAAAAAGTTTGAAAAACATAAAGAGGAGTTGGAGAGTATTTTTGTAGAAAATCCCCTTATGGCTACAAGAGCAGTAGGTGCAGGTATATTTACTTCAGATGATATGGAAAAATACTATCTATGCGGACCAATAGCTAGAGCAATTGGAGAGAAGGTTGATGTAAGATTAAACGAGCCTTATGCAGGTTATGGTGATCTTAAGATGGATTTTGAGCTTGAAAAAAATGGGGATGCAAGAGATAGACTTCTTATGCTATTTAAAGAATTAAAACAATCTGCAGATTTGATGGAACAAGCTATGAAAAAAATAGAAGAGGGTGTCGAAGTTGGTAAGATGGATCCTAAAAAAGATCATATGGTCAAAATGCCAAGAAAGATGCCAGCAGGTGAGGCTGTAAGTAGAGTTGAGTGGGCAAGAGGTGAAATGCTTATGCACTTAGTTACTCAGGATAAAGCTACAAGTCCATATAGGTTAAAGATAAAGGCACCGAGTTTAAATCACACACTTGTTCTTGATCCAATGCTTCGTGGAAAAACTTTGTCAGATATATCACTACTTTACGGAAGTATGAATATTTGTCAAGGTGACTTGGATAGATAAGGAGGGAATGATGGGTTTTGGTGAAATACTATTTTATGTTTTTGTTTTTCCGGGAATTTTATTTCTTCTTGCATGGACCTTTTTTGCTTTTTACTTTTTTAGGAAAGCTTTAGCCTATATTCATAGAAGAGTTGGTCCTCACTACAATGGACCTGGGGGAGCTTATCAAACAGTGTTTGATATATTTAAACTTCTTGGAAAAGAGTCTATAACTCCAAGAACAGCAGATACATATCTGTTTAATATCATACCGATATTAACTCCTGTTATTGCTTCGCTTCCTGTTATCTTAATACCATGGACTCCTTTGATAAACAATGGACATGGTATTTTAGATACTCAATATGGACTCTTGGGTATAGTTGTTTTGATAGGAGTTGAACCATTTTTGCTATTTTTAACTGGTTTTGGTTCTGATAATAAATACTCCTTTTTAGGTGGTATGAGAGTTTTAGTTCAAATGCTATCTATGGAAGCGGCATTTTTCTTGTCGGCTCTATCTCCTGCACTTTTTTTTGGGACTATGAATCTTTATAATATTCAAACACAAAGTAGCTTTACTTCTACTTTGATACTTTTACCCGGAGCAGTTTTATTTGTAATCTCTATGTTGGGAATTTTGCAACAACCACCCTTTAATATACCAGAAGCTGAACAAGAGATAGTGTATGGTTTTTATACCGAGTATTCGGGAACAAATTATGTCCTTTTAAAACTTGCTGAAAATATGGAATTTTTAGTAGTCTCAGCAACTGCGGCGGTTCTCTTCTTTGGTGGTTATCAGGGGATTTTTATGGATAGTTTTTGGTGGCTATTTATAAAGATTACCGTTTTACTATTTATAGTGCTTGTAGTAAGAGCAGCAACACCTCGTTTGAGGTTGGATCAGATGCTTAAGTTTAGTTGGAGTTGGTTAACACCGGCTGCTATACTAAATCTTGTTTGGATATCTTTTGCCAAAATATATCTTTTAGGAATGTAATATGATATTGTTTGATATACTAGAAAAGATGAGTGAAGTTGTAAAGTCTATAACTGAACCTCGCATAGCTACTACTGATGTTTCAAAAGAAAAAGTGCATCAATCTTCGATGTTTAGAGGTAAACATGTTGTAAGATATGATATTTGCACCGGTTGTGGTGCTTGTGAAAAGATATGTCCGGTTGATGCTATTGTTATGTCTCCTCTTCCTATAAAAAAACCAAAAGCACTTCCTGAGGTAAATCTTGGAATCTGCATCTTTTGTGGACTTTGTGAAGATGTTTGTCCTACAAAACCTCAAAAGGCTATCTACTTAAGTGGTGGAGAGTTTGATATGGTCGTTGAAGGTGATGATAAGAGTATATCGGAGTATTGGGTTAGAGCAAATATCCCTGATGGTTGGATAGAAGATAAGCAAAAAGAAGAAGAAGAAAAAAAGAGAAAAAAAGCTGAGATGTTAGCAAAAAAGAAAGCTGAAGAAAAGGCTAAAGCAAAGGCTAAAACTAAAACAAAAGAGGAAGGAGATGAACAGTGAGTATATTGATATTGGCATTGGTTATTGTCCTTGCTGTTATGAGTTTGGTTCAAGAGAAAACAGTTCCTTCAATACTTGCATTTGTGTTGTTGATGTTTTTACTTGGGATCTACTACATAATGATGGATGAAAAACTTTTGGGATTATTTCAAATATTTGTATATACCGGTGGTATAGTTGTTCTTACACTGTTTGGTGTATCTGTTATAGGAGCAGATTTTCCAAAGAAAGAGACAAGAAATTGGGCGGTCGCAACTGTTTTAGTTATAGTTGTGGGACTTTTGATTATTCCATTTGTATTTCCTATAAAACCAACCAATCCTAAAATAATACCCTTAAATGAGCAGATAAAAGTATTTACAGACTCTTTTTCAGAAATAGCAGTATTTTTAGGAGTTGTTGCAACAAGTATTCTCTATGGGAGTGTTAGGATGCTACACACTCTAAAAAAAGAGAAGAAGGAGGAACTATGAGTGGTTTTTATGTGGATTCCATATTTGCTATTGTGCTTTTTGGAATAGGTTTATATGGAGTAACTAGTAAGAGTGATTTTTTAAAAATCTTCTTTTCTTTGGAGATGTTACTAAATGCTGTGATACTATTTTTAGCAAGTGCAACTTATAACTTAGGTTTGACTCACGGTTTAGCTTTAGCTTATATCATCATAGTTATAGCAACACTTGAGGCAGCAACTGGTGTTTTAATCTTCTTATTAGCATCAAGAATGACTGGTGAAGTTATTCCTGACAATCTTGATAGGGCGGTGGACGATGGTAGATAGTGCATTGTTGATACTTTTAGTTCTTCCATTTGTAGGTGCTGTTATAGCTTATCTTAGTGGTAGAGTAGATTCGAAAATACCTTTTTGGATTGCAGAGATTATAGGCGGACTTTTCTTTTTGGGAAGTTTGATTATCTTTTTTACTCATAATGGAAAGCCTATAGATATCTCATATACTTGGATAGCTTATGGTGATCTAAAACTCCCATTTGGAATATATATAGATCATCTCTCGATAACTATGCTTTTGATAGCAACCGGACTTGGTTGGGTTGATATTCATTTTGCCCATGACTATATGGGTGATGAACCGGATCAGGGAAGATACTATGCAAAAGTTCTTTTTTTTATCGGTGGTATGATTCTTCTTGTTAGCACAAAAGATTTAATAGGTGCTTTTGTTGGTTGGGAGATTATGGGACTTGCAAGTTATGCACTTATTAGCTTTTGGTATTACAAACCATCTGCTGCAAGTGCCGGTATGCAAGCCTTTTTATATACAAGATTTGGAGACATCTTTATCTTGGCGGCTATTGCACTCTTGATCTATTTTACAGGAACTGTAAATCTTATCGAGTTAAATGAGTTGGCATCAAAGGGTGAGATAGATAAAACTGCTGGTTTTGTTATAGCTATGTTTATCTTTATGGGAGCTATTGGAAAGTCTGGTCAGTTTCCTCTATATCCTTGGCTTATGAATGCAATGGAAGGTCCTACAACAGTTTCTGCTCTAATCCACGGTGCTACTATGGTTAACAGTGGTATATATATAGTTGCGAGAATGTTTGACTTTTTTGAGTTTTCAGGAGCACTTTTAGTTGTTGCAAATGTAGCAGCACTTAGTGCATTTATCGGTGCAAGTAGTGCTTTGGTTCAAAAAGAGATCAAAAAGATTTTGGCTTATTCAACTATGTCACATCTTTCTATAGCATTTGTTGGCCTTGGAGTTGGTTCACTTGCAGCTGGTATGCTTCATCTTGTAAACCATGCTATTTTTAAAGCTTTACTATTTTTAAGTGCCGGTGCTGTTATATATATAGCTCACCATGTTAAAGATGCTTGGAAACTTGGTGGTCTTATAAAAACTGCTCCATTTGTTGCACTTTTTATGGCTGTAGGCTCTTTAAGTTTAGCTGGTGTTCCTCCATTTAGTGGATTTTTCTCAAAAGAGATGGTTGTAGCTTCTGTTATAGCTCAAGGTTCACCATTTGTGAAGGTTTTTGCTACTATGGCAGCACTTTTATCTATAGCCTATATCACAAGATTATGGTTACTCATCTTTGTTGGTGAGACAAGAAATCAAGAGTTAGACGGAAATATGCATGCACCCTCAAATTTTTGGATGAGAGCTCCTCTTGGTGTTTTGGCATTTATAACTTTGGTTATATCTTTATGGCAAACAGATATAGTTCACTTTATCTTAGGAGATAAAAAGGAAATAGAGCCTCATATCAAGGGTTTAACAGTTATGGTTTTAGCAGCTATGGCAGTTATCTTTAGCATAGTTGTTGTAACTTATGTTAAAGCTTTAGGACTTTTAGAAAAGATGTCTCAACATCCATTTATGAAGATAATACATCAAGTTTTATTTAACGGATATTATGTTGAGAAAATGATAACTTGGATTTCTAAAAATATAGTAGTTGAGTCTATCGCAAAGTCAGCAAGATGGGTAGATACAAATATTATTGATTGGTTAGTAAATGCAACTGTTCCTGCTACTAAAGGTGTATATAAATCATTTAAAGTGGGACATACTGGACAAATAGGAAGTTATATGGGGCAGTATGTGATTGGAGTTGCAATTATGGTTGTAATGATCTTAGTGTTAATGAAGGGGCTATAATGATGGCATTAATGATAATATTTTTACCTACATTTTTCTCTGTGGTGATCTATTTGTTGACAAAGAACAATCAAAGCATTGCCAAATATATAGCGATGGGATGGTTTGGATTTCAGCTTTTGTATGCTTTTATTTTGCTATTACAACTCCCTCAAATTGGGATGTTGGACTTGGGAACATACTTGGCTGTACCGCAGTTTGGGTTTGATTTGAGATTGCAAGTTGATGCACTTAGTGTTGTTATGTTGATACTTACAGCTGGACTTCTTATATTAGTCTCTTTAACATCTTGGGAAGAAAAGAGTCAGAGTGCATTTTTTAGTTTGTTGGTTATGTTTAGTGGACCAATCTTCGGAGTTTTTATGACTACGAATGTTCTTTGGTTCTTTGTATTTTGGGAACTTACACTTTTACCTATGTTATTTTTAGTTGGTGTTTGGGGAGGTGAAAAAAGAATATATGCAGCTGTAAAATTTTTTCTATATACTCATGTAGCTAGTATGTTTATGTTGGTCGGATTTTTTTTACTATATAAACAAACAGGAGTTTGGGATATAACTATGATAAAAGAGGCTGTTATAGCAACTCCGTCTCTTATTTGGTGGTTAATGTTTATAGGGTTTGCAGCAAAACTTCCATCATTTCCATTTCATACTTGGCTTCCAGATGCCCATGTTGAAGCACCAAGCTCAATATCGGTTTTATTAGCCGGTGTTTTACTTAAGATGGGTGCATATGGTTTGATAAGATTTACCGTTGAACTTATGCCAGAAACTACAAAAGAGTTTGCACAATATATGTTGGCCTTAGGCTTGATAACAACTCTTTTTGCAGGTATGCTTGCTATCTATGAAAGACATATCAAAAAGATGGTTGCTTACTCGTCTATTTCTCATATGGGACTTGTTGTAGTTGCTATAAGCACTATGACTTATGATGGTTTAAGTGCAGCTTTATATGAGATGGTAGGACATGCACTTGTTATATCACCTCTGTTCTTAATAGCCGGTTGGTTCCACCATAAAACTCATACTTGGTATCTTGATGAGATGGGTGGTATTATGAAAAAAGCTCCATATATTAGTGCAATATTTATTCTAGCTGGTATGGCAGGACTTGGACTTCCTGGAACTATGGGATTTGTTGGAGAGCTTACTATCATAGTATCTGCTGTTAAATCTTTTGGTTGGTGGATAGCATTTATAGCACTTTCTGGACTTGTAACTGCTGGTTATATCATCTGGGCAGTTCGTCGCTCTATACACGGTGAAATATCTCCACTCGTTGAAAAAACGGAGTTTGTTATGGGTACTCCTAAAAGGGTTGGCTTGACTGTTTTTGCGATACTGATAGTGTTGTTTGGTATTAAGCCTCAACCTATATTTGACTTGGCTAATCAAGCTTTTAGCTTTCTTGGAGGTATGTAATGAGTTTTGCTATATTAATAATTGCAGGATTGATTGTTCCTATATCCTATAAAAAAAATATAATTGTTGGTAAGATAATAACTGCAGTAGCATTTGTTTTATCTATTTTTATGATTGTGGGCGGTCACAGTTTGTCCGAGTATTTCAACTACTTTAGTTCAGATGATTCTATAAGATTGATGGAGTATGTTACACTCATTGCACTTTTTGCAGTTTCAGTATCTCTAACCGGATTTGAAAGACCTATGCTCTCACAGATGCTATTTATTGGAGGTTTAAGTTTAGGTATCTTAGAAACAAATAATATGTTTGTTTTTATAGTTTTATTTGAAGCAATGGCTATTGTTTCATATGTTTTAGCAGCAAATATAAGAAACTACTACAATGCAGAGGGTGCTATAAAAACTTTCATAGCAGGTGCAGTTGCCGGTGGTGTTATACTTTTAGGATTTGCTATCTTTACAGTAGTTACTCCTACATTTGATTATGCAACTATGGATTCAAATAGCAAATATGCCTTAGTTGCAGCTGCTATTATGTTAGCCGGTATCTTTTATAAGCTTACCATTGTTCCTATGCATGGTTGGGCATCGGATGCTTACTCACAAATAAACCATGCAGTTGCAGCAATACTTAGTGGCTTGGTAAAGAGTGTGATTTTAGTTGCAGTTTTCAATGCATTTAGTCCATTTTTTAAATCTTTCCCATCAGTATCGGTTGTTATCTTTAGTTTTTTTGCAGTAGTAACTATGACTTTGGCAAACTTTATGGCACTATGGCAAAAGAGAGTTTCAAAAGTTTTGGCATACTCTTCTATTGCTCATAGTGGTTATGCTTTGATACCTTTTGCGGCTATTGCTAGTAAATATGCATATAGTGGAGTTTTATACTATGCTATAGCATATATATTTATGCAAACAGCAGTTTTTATGATATTAAATGGACTTAGAAAAGATCTTGGTATCAAGTATATAGAGGATTTGAAAGGACTCAGAGAGAGATCGGGAGTTTATGCATTTTTCTTTACAGCTCAACTTTTCTCACTTGCAGGTATTCCACTTTTGGCAGGATTTTTATCAAAAGCGGTGGCATTTTATGCAGGTGTTGATGCCGGACTTTGGCCTTTAGTTTTAGTAGGACTTTTAAACTCAGCTTTGGCAGTTGCTTACTATGCTTGGCTTGTAAAATTTATCTACTTTGATGCTCCAACAGAGGAGAAAACAGCTACTATTTCTACCGGAGCTTTAATAGGACAAACTATATTATTAGCCGGGACTATATATTTTGGTATAGTTGCAGGTCAAATCATACAAGTAGCACTAAACTAATATAACCTCAAGAGAGCTTTTCTCTTGAGAAATTAAAGAGGAAAAAATGGCAAGTATTTGGTTGGATTGTGATAATCAAGAGCTTTTAAAAAATAGGTTGGCTTCGTTAGTTCAAGAGAATAGATTGACAGGTGTTATGATAAATAGTTCTTTATACAAAACTTCTATGAGTGAAGATGAGTTTATAAAAGATATACAAAATGCTTGTGAAGTTTTGATGAACAAGTATGATGATGGAGAAGACGGATTTATCTGTTGTAGTATAGATATGAGCCTAGCAAAAGATACTAAAAAAATCGTAACTTCTGCAAAAGAGATATTTCAAAAAGTAGAAAAAGATAATTTTATGGTAGCTATACCTGCAACTAAAGAGGGTATAGAGGCTTTATCTAAGCTTAGCACTAAAGTTATGAATCTTTGTGCAACCCATATCTTTTCACCAAATCAAGCATCAATGTCTGCCAAGGCTTTAACTAACTTAGAGAGAAATTGTGAGGGTGTTTTAAGAGTTGAAGTTGCGGCTTTTGATAAACTTTTAAATGTTGAACTTGCTACAAATAACTTAAGTAAAGATAGAGTAGGTTTTTTCAATGCCATAAAAATCTATAACCAAGTATCACAAACTAAACTACCAAATGTAAACTTGAAAGTTTGCTTTTCAGATTTGGCTGTTTATCAAAATTGGCTTGATAAGGGATACTATGTAGAACAGTTAAATCTACACAATGCTATTTTAAATCTCCCAATAGATGTAATAGATTATTATGAAGATGAAAAAATGCCAGAAGCATTTGAGTTTCAAACAAAACATATAGATGCTTTTTTAAGTTATCTTTCATATGCAAATATAAGTTTGCAATCAACCTATGAGATACTTTTAAACAATGCCTTAAAAGAGCCTTTCTAATCCCTCATAAATAATTTTATGCTATAATCTACCAAAAAATCAAAAGGTGATTATTTTGCAGATTTTAGATACAGGTAGTGCTGAATTTAAAAAGCAGTTTTTAAAGTTACTAAATCGTGGGAAGATGGATATAGATGGAGTTTCTTCTATCGTTTTAAATGTCATAAAGGAGATAAAGGAGTTAAAAAATAAAGCTCTTTTTTCTCATATAGCTAAGTTTGATGCTTGGACTCCTTTAAAAGATGAGGATATAGAGATATCACAAACTTCTATGAAAAAAGCTTATCTTGCTTTAGAAAAAGAGTTAAAAGATGCACTACATCTAGCCTATGATAGGATATATACTTATCATCAAAAACAACTTCCAAAATCGTGGCTAGACTTTGAAACAAATGGCACAGTTTTAGGACAAAAGGTAACTGCTGTTGATAAAGCAGGGCTTTATATCCCAGGAGGAAAAGCTGCATATCCTAGTTCACTTTTGATGAATGCTATACCTGCTATCGTTGCAGGGGTAGAAGAGATAGTAGTAACAACACCAACTCCCAGGAATGAGATAAATAAACTACTTTTAGCCTCTATGCATCTATGTGGTGTCAAAAAAGCTTTTAAAGTTGGTGGAGCATCAGCGATAGCAGCTTTAGCTTATGGAACTGAAAATATCCCAAAAGTAGATGTTATAACAGGTCCTGGAAATATCTTTGTTGCAACTGCTAAAAAGTTAGTTTTTGGAGATGTAAACATAGATATGATAGCAGGACCTAGCGAGATAGGAGTTATAGCCGATAGTAGTGCAAATATCAATCACTTAGCTATAGATCTTTTAAGTCAAGCCGAACATGATCAAATGGCAAGTTCTATTATGATTACAACAGATATGAAGTTAGCAAGAGAGACAGGTATAGAGGTGGAAAAAGTTTTAAAAACTTTACAAAGAGAAGAGATAGCAAGAGAGTCCATAGAAAAAAGAGGAGCTATCATAGTTGCAAAAGATATAGATGAAGTTATAAAACTTATGAACCAAATAGCTCCAGAACATTTAGAACTTATGGTTGAAAATCCTTTTGAACTGTTACCTAAGATAAAACATGCAGGGGCTATTTTTATGGGAAGATATACTCCAGAGGCTATAGGAGACTATATAGCAGGACCAAATCATACTCTACCAACCGGAGGAACAGCTAAGTTTTACTCTCCTTTAAATGTAGAAAACTTTTTGAAAAAATCCTCTATTATCTCTATGAGCAAAAAGGGGATAAATAAGTTAGCTAGTGCTTGTGCACTTTTAGCCGATACCGAGGGGCTAGAAGCACATAAACTATCAGTTATAAGCAGAGTAAATAGCAAGTGAAAAATATTTTAATAATAGCAGATGGAAGTGTTGCTAAAACTTTTGTTAAAAGAACTGCCATTATAAAGGGACAGAAAAATAGATTTTATATTGTTTATTATGATGATAGTATGTTGCTTGAAAGTAAGGTGGAAAATTTTATATTTTATAAGTTTGATCCTACTAGTTACTCAAAATTATCAGGGCTTTTAAGGCAGATAGATTTTTATGAAGCTTTTTTGATTTTAGCTAGTAAACAGGATTTTTTAGCTACTTATGAAAATATAAGAACTTTTAGTAGTGAACTTCCTCTTATTTTGCTTGATAAATGGGGAGTAAAATTAGATGATAGATATATAAAAGTGATAGAGGCAAATGATATCTTAGCAAATCATATTGTAAACTTTTTACCAAATGTTCCTGTTTTTGCAAAAGAGATTGGGTTAGGACAGGGTGAGATTATGGAGATGGAGATACCATTTACTAGTGCTTATGCTTATAAACATATAGGAAGTATAGAGCAAAACAGATGGAAAATAGCAGCACTTTATAGAAAGCAAACCTTACATATCCCTCAACCAAATATGATGCTTTTGCCAAATGACATCATCTTAGCTATAGGAAATCCGTCTGTTTTACAAAGTGTATATAGAAGTATAAATCAAGACTATGGACAATTTCCTCAACCATATGGACATAATCTTTATTGTATCATAGATATGCAAAGGTTAGATGAGAATGATATAGAAAGTCTGATAAATGATTCGTTTATCCTTCACTCAAAATTAAATAATAAAACTTTAATAATGAGAATTTTAAATCCTGTTTTATCAAAATCCTATGAAAAGCTAAAGTCATATAAAAATGCAAATATAAATGTCCTTTTTGAATTTAATAATAAAGAGTTAGATGATGTTGTTAAAGAGGATATCAAACGATATGATATAGGTTTAGTTTTAACACAAAACAGATGTTTTTTATCAAATCTAACTCTATTTTATGATATAAAAAAACCTATCTTTAAAGTTTCAAAAAATGGTTTTTTCAATATAAGAAAATCGGTTATTTTAAGTGGAAACAGTAGTAGTGTAGAAAATATATCATCAGTTATTTTTGATGTTTCATCCCAACTTAACCTAAATATAACTTTATATGAATTTGAAGGCATAGATGAAGATGAAAACAAAAAAATCGTAGAACACTTTACATCTCTATCAAAACTCTTTGATAAGGATGTAAATATCATAAAGCTTAGTAAAAATCCTATTTTAGAGCTTAAAAAAATCAATGATTATCTACAGTTTGTAAGATTTGATAAAAAATTAACCCAGATAAATCTTGTAGAAAAGTTTTTATCCACTCAGTTAGAAGATCATTTTCTTAGACTATCAAATGCTTACCAAATTTTTATACCCAGTTAGTTTTATTGAAGTTTTTTCCAATACCAATAACTTGATTTTGAAAATTCCAAAGAGTCAAGAGCATTTCTCTGATTCAAAAAAAGAACTTCTTAAGCTACAGATTGTATCACTATCTCTTTAAATATTTCACTTTTATCCATTTTTTTTGCTATTATCTCGCACAAATAGGTTTCCTCTTACTCAACTCATAGATATTAAAACATCTTCTATAATCTTTGTTATATCTCCATCAAGTATAGCAGAAACATTTGGGTAAGCTTGGCCACTTCTGTTATCTTTTACCTGTTGATATGGTTGTAAAACATAACTTCTTATCTGATATCCCCACCCTATTTCACTCTTTGGCACTCCGGCCTTTTCAGCCTTTTGCTTTTCCAACTCCAACTCATAAAGTCGCGATTTTAACATCTTCATAGCACTAGCACGATTTTTATGTTGGCTTCTATCATTTTGACATTGAACCACTATGCCGGTTGGTATATGGGTTATCCTTATGGCACTATCAGTTTTGTTTACATGTTGGCCACCGGCACCACTTGCACGATATGTATCCACTCTTATATCTTTTTCCTCTATATCTATATCGATATCATCATCAACTTCCGGACTTACCATAACAGATGTAAAAGAGGTATGTCTTTTGGCATTGCTATCAAAAGGACTTATTCTAACAAGTCTGTGAACACCATTTTCAGCTTTTAAGTATCCATAGGCATTTTCACCTTTTACGATAAAACTCACATCTTTTATACCTGCTTCATCCCCTGCTTGATAGTCAAGCTCCTCAACTTTAAAGCCCATCCTTTCAGCCCATCTAAGATACATCCGATAAAGCATACTAGCCCAATCTTGACTCTCCGTTCCTCCAGCTCCAGGATGTATAGTTACTATGGCATTTAAACTATCGTGTTCATCACTTAGCATCACCGCTATCTCAAGCTTTGTTACCAACTTTTCAAGAGCTTTTGCCTCACTAAAGAGTTCTTCTATTGTTTCATTGTCATTTTCCTCATTTGCTATCTCAAAAAGTTCTTTAGAATCATCCAAAGCCATTTTGGCATCTTCATATCTTTTTAACAGGGATTGAACTCTGTTTTTTTCTTTTTGAACAACAGTTGCCTTTTTAGTATCATACCAAAAGCTTTCTCCTTGCTCTTTTTTTGATATATCCTCTAACCTTTTCTTTAAGCCATCTGGATCAACTATCTGTTTTATATTTTCTATCTTTATGCTAAGTTTGTTTAGTAACTCCCCATACTCATAACTATCCAAAAACTACTCTCCAAATATAATAATCTCATAGATATTTTTCTTACTTACAAGTGAATTTCTAGTAGGAATAGTGGAATCGCTTTTAGCTTTGGCTAACCTTATTTTCAAATCCTCTATCTCACTTTCCATCTCATCTATCTTGTCTTTAAACTGTAAAATAATATCAACTCCAGCTAAATTTACCCCAAGATCTCTTGTAAGTCTTAAAATAAGATTTATCCTATCAATATCTCTTTGAGAGTATAGTCTCATTTTCCCATTTGTTCTTGAAGGGGTTATAAGCCCCTCTCTTTCATACTGTCTTAGTGTTTGAGGATGAATATTTAAAGCTTTTGCAACAACACTTATAAGATACACCGGTTCATCATATCCATGCATACTTCACTCCTTAACTTGGTAATTTTTCTTCACACATTTTTGCTAACTGAGGATCTAATTCATTTGCTTTTGGTATCTTAATGTTCAGTTTAAGATATAGATCACCATACTTCTTAGTTTTTCTATTTACAACACCCTGCTCTTTTACTCTTAGTTTTTGTCCGTTTTTTATACCTGCTGGAACTTTTATAGTTATATTTTTATATAAAGTTTTTACCCCCACTTTACCACCAAAAATCGCTTTTTTTAGCGAAACTTCTACCTCTTTTATAAGGTCATTCTCATCTCTTTCATACTCTGGAGAAGAAGCAACATTTACAACTAAGTAAAGATCTCCTTTTCTAGCATTGTAACTTTTTCCTTTACCTTTTACTCTTAGCTTTTCACCATTTTTTATGCCTGCAGGTATCTTTATATCAAAGCTCTCACCATTGTAATTTACAGAGTGTTTACCACCTAAAACTGCAGTATTAAAAGCTATGGTTATCCTTGCTTCTACATCAAGTTCCGGTTCAGAGTATCCACCAAATCCTCCACCAAATCCACTAAAACCTCCACTATTTCTACTGCTAAAACCACCCGAACTAAAGCCTCCAAAACCTCCGGCTCCGCCAAATATATTTCTTAATATTTCATCAAGATCCACATCTCCATGACTTCCAGCAAAATCATGTAAACTTTGTCCACCAAACATACTATCACCCATTCTGTCATATTGAGCTTTTTTTTGAGGATCGCTTAAGATTTCATATGCTGCATTTATCTCTTTAAACTTTTCTTCACAATTACTCTCTTTACAGATATCCGGATGATATTTTCTTGCAAGTCGTCTGTAAGCCTTTTTTATCTCATCTTGTGACGCACTTTCAGATATACCCAATGTTTCATATAAACTTTTAGCCACTTTTTTCTCCCTATAGTATATATAAAATTTTAAACAGATTATAGCATAAAACTTTAGTCTCTGTCAATCAACCTTAGCAAATAATCAAAAATTTTATGAAATTTGTTACAATATAACTGTTAACCACCCTTACCTAGATAATGTCAAGTTTCGTTTGCAATTTTCCTTCCCCATTAAATTGGTTTTAATATATTAAGCAGTTGTAGGCCATACCTTGTTAATATTCATTATCTCTTGATGAAACTTGTTTGACTAAATTTTACACCAACTTTACCATCATAATCTTTGATTTTTTCATATAAAGTATCATCCATACAAATGGATACTCTCTTTGTAAAGGATGATTGCGAAACTCTTTTGTCTATTTCTAATGCTTTATTTATTTAAGATACTTAAGATGCTAAAACATTTTCTATCCCAACTCTTTAGCAAAATGCTCTATAAACTCTCTAACAAAATTATTTACCCAATAATTTTTTAAAATTTTGTGGGATTTGAGTGTGCCAAATCTCTACTCATCTTCTCAAAAAGTTTTAATATCTTTAACTTTTTATCATACTCTATGATTTTTAGATCATAACTTAGAGATTTCTTTGTATTTTTTATCGTTTCTAAATCAAGTTTTGTTTTATCCCCTGCCCTAACCGCATCTTTAGTTCTTTTTATAAGTTTGTTATATAGAGATAAACTCTCCCTTGTTACTCTATCTTTATTCTTTAAAAACTCTATATCTTGATAGATACTTTCATACTCGTGTTTTAACTCTCTTTGCTTTTGAGATAGTGTTAGTTTTGCTTTTATAGCTTCTAGTTTTCTTATCTGGATATCTCTTGTTTCATTTATGGAAAACGGCATACTAACCATAAGACCATAGTTTTTAAACTCATCTTTTTGCCACTTGTTACTTGTCTTCGGTTTGGTTTTTTGATAGTTATAGTTACCAAAAAGAGAAATAGTTGGAAGATAATTTGAGATAGTCATATTTTTAAGCTCTTTTTGCTGACCAACATCTGCTTGATACTTTTCTAGCTCTAAGTTTTTCTTTAAAAACTCTTTTTGTGAAACTAACTTTAGTTTTGGCAGTTTTACATCTTTATAAGAAAATGGAGAGATATTTTTAAAACTCTTTTCTAAACTTTTATGAGAGTTTTTTAACTCTTCTAGTTTTATGCTTAGTGAGTTTCTTTCTATCATCGCTTGATTTAAAAAACTTATGTCATCATCTCCACTTAGAAACCGCTCTCTTTTTCTCTTTATATCAAACTCTATATTTTTTAATTTTAACTTTACTTGAGCTATTTGAATATCAAGCTTTTTTAGAGTCAAAACAAGTTCATAAACTCTTTTTATGAGAGTATTTTCTTGCAAAGAGGTTGCTAAAGAGATAAACTTACCATTTGCCTCGGCATACTTTATGGCAAAATATATACCTCCACTTTTAAAGATAGGTTGAGAAAGAGATACTTTGTAGTATTTCGTCTCACTCTTCTCTCCCCTTGTATAGGTAAAACTTGCCACTATCGGCTCTATCCAATTTCGTTTTAAGTTTTTACTTTGAAGAGAGTTTATCTCTTTTTGGATATTTAGGATATTTTGATTTTCACTGTTTAGGTAGTCAAAACCACCTCCAAAAAGACTCAAGCTACTAAGCGATAGAACTAAAAGCTTTTTCAACTCTCTTAAACCCCTCATCTATCTCATCTTTTGTTATGGTTAGAGGTGGTAAAAATCTTAAAGTATTTCTTCCGGCTTTTAAAACTAAAACTCCTTCTTTAAAAGCTTCACTTATCAAGCTTGAAAGAGTATCACCATCTTTCATCCTAAGCCCTCTCATAAGCCCCACTCCAACACTTTTGGTTATGATAGAGGGATAGTTTTTTTCCAACTTACTAAGCTTTGAAGTAAAATACTCTATTGTTTGACTCAACTCCAATTTTTCCAAAATAGAAATTACTTCTAAAGATGCCCTTGTTACAAGATAGTTTCCACCATAAGTGCTTCCGTGATCTCCAGCTTTTAAAACATCTTTTTTAGTTGTCATTAGTGCACCTATGGGAACCCCTCCACCAAGTCCTTTTGCTAAAGTAACTATATCAGGTTTTATCTCATAAAGATTTGAAGCTAAAAACTTTCCTGTTCTATAAACTCCTGTTTGAACTTCATCCACTATCAAAAGTATATCTTTTTTTCTAAGCAGTTTTTCTAAAGCCTGAACTTTTTTCTTCTCAAGTGGCTCTACCCCACCCTCTCCTTGAACAAGTTCTATCATAACTGCAACTGTATGATCATCTATCAAACTTTTTATCTCATCTATATCTTTTGCATAGACAAATCCATCAGGGAAAGGTCCAAAATAATTATGCATAGAACTTTGTCCGGTAGCTTTTAGAGTTGAAATAGTTCTTCCGTGAAAAGAGTATTCTAAAGTTATAACTTTATATCTTTTTGGCTTTCCATTGACTTCACCATACTTTCTTGCTATCTTTATAGCCCCTTCATTTGCTTCTGCTCCGGAGTTTGCAAAAAATATTCCGGCATCCAAACCACTAAGTTCAACTAACTTTTTAGCTAGTTTTGCTTGAGGCTCTATAAGGTATAGATTTGATATATGAGTTATATTTTTAACCTGTTCGCATATAGCATCGCTAACTTGTTTGTTTGCATGTCCTACACTAACAACACCTATACCCGAAGTAAAATCTATATACTCTTTTCCATCTTCACTGAAAAGTTTAGAGTTTTCACCTCTTACAAAGTTTACATAGTTTCTTGCATAAGTATTTAATACATACTTTTTATCTGTTTGTTCTAAATTCATACTATTTTAACTCTTTTAAAACCTCTATAGAAAGCCCTGTTATCTTAGCAACCTCCTCTAGGGATTGACTTTGTAGTAAAACTTTTGCAACCATTTTTTTACCCTCTTGTATACCTTTTTCCATACCTTTTTCCATACCTTTTTCCATACCTTTTTCCATACCCTTTTCCATACCTTTTTCCATACCTTTTTCAAGCCCTATCTCATAACTTGGTAACTCTTCATATTTGATTTCACTCAACATTTCTTGCTCCTTAACAACTTGTTCCAAATCTCTATTTTTAGAAAACTCTTCAAGTATCAAAAGATACTTTCTATATTTGTTTAGATTATCTTTAGTATGATAAATCAATCTATCTATGATATATTTTACCACATTTTTTGGATTTTTATCTTTGAAATCACATAAAATTGCCAAAACCAAAGCATCTGGAGTGTCTTCTTTTATTAAAAGTTCACAATCAATATCTCGTATATCTATAAGTGTGTATCGATAGTTTATATTATTTTCATAAACTCCATCTTCCATTCTTAGTGGAGTTTTACCTATATAGATGATGTATTGTTTTATCGGTAAACGAGTTAAAAATCTTATATCAGTAAAATATCTAAGCATTCTATATGGCATAGAGATATCATTGTTATTTTGTATCTCAAGATGAAGTATAAACCCATCATCTATTTTTGCTAAAATATCTGCTCTTCTTTGTTCTACTCTGTTTGACTCACTGTTTATAAACTCTATCTTTTTTATATCTTTTTCAAACTTTAGTATATGTTTTGAAATATCCTTTATGATAGTTATTAAAATCTCTTTTGATAAAACATCCTTTTTCATAAAAGTTACTCTACATTTGTATAAACTGCTTGAACATCATCATCATCTTCAAGTTTATCTATAAGTTTTTCTATATCCTCCATCTGCTCTTCGGTAAAACTTATAGGAGTATTTGGGATATATTTTAAGGATGATTTTTCTATCTCTAAGCCCATATCTTCTATTGCTTTGTTTAAACTACCAAAACTCTCAAATGCCCCATAAGCTATGATATTTTCTCCATCCGTATCCAACTCCTCAAGTCCGGCATCTATAAGCTCTAACTCCAACTCTTCCAAATCAGTATCATCTTTTTTCTTAAACTCAACCACAGTTTTTCTTGTAAACATAAAATCAAGACTTCCAGTAGTTAAAACCTCCCCTCCATTTTTATTAAAGATAGCTTTTACATTTGCTACCGTTCTTGTCGGATTGTCAGTTGCACACTCAACTATAATCAAAGCACCGTGTGGAGCTTTACCATCATATCTCACCTCTTTTATATCTGATGCATCTTTTCCAAAAGCTCTTTTTATCGCTGCTTCTATATTGTCTTTTGGAAGGTTTTGAGCTTTTGCTGTTGCTATGGCTGCTCTTAGTTTTGAATTCATCTCAGGATCGGAACTTCCACCCTCTTTTGCTGCTATAGTGATATTTTTTGCTAGTTTTGGAAAAAGTTTTGACATTTTATCCCATCTTTTCTCTTTAGCTGCTCTTCTATATTCAAATGCTCTACCCATTTTATACCTCAATCAAAGTTTTTTGGGAATTATAGCAGACTTTAATAAAATAAACTGTATCATAGCTAATTGAATATTTTTTAATACTTACTGCTGAAATACTGCATTAAACTATTAATCAATATAAATTTTTTATAAGGTAGAATATATGCAAATATATGTTGGTAACTTGTCTTACAAGACAACACAAGAGAGTTTAAGAAACCTATTTTCAGGTTTTGGTGATGTAGAAAATGTAAAAATCATAACAGACAGAGAAACAAGAAGATCAAAAGGTTTTGGTTTTGTAACGATGAATAATAGCAACGAAGCAAACAAGGCTGTCAAAGAGTTAAATGATAAAGAGTTTGAAGGAAGAAACCTTAAAGTAAATAAAGCAAAACCCAGAGAACCCAGACAAAGAAGTAACTACAATAGATACTAGTTGAACCAATGGTTCAGTATCTAGGAGGTGTGTAAAAACACCTCCTTTAAAAACTCCTCTTTTTTTTTATCTTCACAAACTATTTTAAATGTAACTTTTTCACTAAACACTTTATCAACCACTTTTATATTAAGTTTATTTGCTACATACTCATATCTTTGAAGTTTACTATACTCTATGTTAAACTCAAAAGTTTTTTCATCTTTATACTCTAGCAACTCTGCCTCTCTTATAGCTAAATTTGCACTATCGCTATAAGCTCTAACAAGTCCACCCATTCCTAGTTTTATACCACCAAAGTATCTAACCGTTATAACACAACTATTTACTATATCTTTTCCAGCAAGTGTTGCTAAAGTAGGTTTTCCCGAAGTCCCTTTAGGTTCTCTATCATCACTGAAGTTTTCTACTATCTGGTTAAACCTATTTAAATATCTATAAGCATACACAAAATGTCTAGCCTTTGGGTGTTCATTTTTAAGTTTTTCTAAAAGTGTATCAAAATCACTAAAAGGGGCAATATATGAGATAAACTTTGACTTTTTTATCTCATATTCGCTAAAAAATATATCTTTAACTACTAACAAAACTCAGCCAAAAGTCCAGCTTTTAACTGCTCATAAGTTTCATCCCCAACAAGCTGTTTTACAATCTCTAAAGCAAAACACATAGCGGTTCCAGGACCTCTTGAAGTTAAAATATTTTTACTCTTAACGACTTTTTGTTCTTTAAAATCAGAGTTTTTTATAACTTGCTCATATCCCGGATAGCAAGTATATTCGTCTTTTAAAACTCCTGCACTATATAAAGCTATGGGAGCCGCACAGATAGCACCTACTTTTTTACCCATACCATCAAACTCTTTTAAAAGCTCTTGGATTCTTGTATCATCTCTTAAGTGTTCTGCTCCCGGTATTCCACCCGGTAAAACTATCATATCAAATTCATCTGCCGTTACATAGTTTATAAGAGTATTTGCCAAAATAGTTATGCCATTTGAACCTTGAACCTCCTCATCCAAGTTTAGTGAAGCAGTAGTAACCTCTACTCCGCCTCTTCTTAAAATATCTATAATAGTAACGGCCTCTATCTCTTCAAAACCATTTGCCAACGGAACTAAAACTTTAGCCATAAAAACCTCCTTATTTTTTACTTACCAATTCCTCTTATTTCAATATTTATTTTACTTTTTCTAAGTATTCACCTTTTATGGTATCAACCCTTATAACATCACCTTCTAAAATATGGAAAGGAACTTGAACAACAGCACCACTCTCTAAAGTTGCAGGTTTCTTTCCTCCTTGACTATCACCCTTAAAGTTTGGTGGAGTATCAACTATCTTAAGCTCTACAGTTTGAGGAACCTCAACATCTATCGCTTTTGCATTGTGAAAAAGAATATCAACATTCATACCATCTACAAGCCATTTTATGCTATCTCCAACTTGTTCGTGAGTTAAACCTATCTGATCATAAGTTTCATTATCCATAAATTGCAAATACTCACCGTCATCATAGAGATATTGCATAACTTTTTGAACCATATCTGGTTTTTCACACTTATCACCTGCATGGAAAGTTTTCTCTATTACTTTTCCATTTAGATAAGATTTTATTTTGCATCTTACAAATGCCGCACCTTTTCCAGGTTTTACATGCAAATATTCCACTATTTTATATGGTATCCCATTTAACTCTATCTTTAAACCTTTTTTCAGATCTCCCATCGAATATGATGCCATTTTTTCTCCTATTTTGTAACATTTTTACCACATTTTATCAAAAGTTGATTAAAAAATAAATTTTTGATAAAAGTCAATTTTTACTAAAAAAAATAATGATATATTAATGACGAGGTAAATATTATTTTACAATACTTTTTTAAATCATCATCATAAATAATAATAAGGTAACTGGTTATGAAAATGTTTTTGATACTACTATTTTTTATAACATCTATGTTTGCACAAATACTCAATGGCATAGTTGTTAGTCCATCAGGCAGTCCCATATATAAAGCAAGGGTTACAAGTGAATTAGAAACAGTTTTAACAAAAAAAAATGGAACTTTTAAAATAAATGCTGTTAGCAATAAACTCTCATTTAGAGCAAAAGGCTATCGGAGAAAAAGTATCAAATTTAAAAATAATAGTAGTGTTATTTTAAGAAAATATACCACTAAAGCACTCTATGTATCTATGGGTGCAATTAAAAACAAAAAAAGGCTTAGACAAATACTAAATATAGCCACAAGAACACAGATAAATACTTTAGTAGTTGATGTGAAGATAGCAAAAGGTTATCTTACTTTTAAAGGAAACAACAAACTTGCTAAAGCCATAGGAGCTTATCGATGTAGTGCAAAGGTAAGTCCTAAAAAATTTGTAAAATTTTTAAAAAAATATGGTGTCTATTTAATAGCTAGATTTTCAGTATTTAAAGATGATTTATTAGCAAGAAAAAAACCATCTCTTGCAATTAGAAAAAATAGAAAGATTTTTAGAGATAGGGATAAACTATGGTGGGTAAATCCGTATAAAAGTTTTGTGCAAAACTATAATATAAGCCTAATAAAGGAGATAGCCAAATATGGATTTGATGAAATACAGCTTGATTATATCAGATTTCCCGCTTGCAACGGTTTGAATTATGGACATAAAAATAATCAAAGAGAGAGGGTAAAAACCCTTAACAAATTTTTAGCTAAAGTAAAACATACACTAATACCATACAATATTTTTTTAGCAATAAATACTTTTGGTGCAGCTTGTTGGGCAAAAAATGATCTTGGTATAGGACATAACAATAAAGCACTTAAAAAACATGTTGATTATATATCTCCAATGCTTTATCCCTCAGGATTTACTTATGGAATACCAGGACTTAGAAATCCTACAAAAAATACATATAAGGTTGTAAAAAATAGTCTTAAAAGTTCTATGAGAAAGCATGGCTTAAAACCGAAAGATTTTAAACCTTGGTTACAAGCTTTCGATGATTATGCCTTTGGTAGAAAAAGATTTGGTCAAAGAGAATTAAATAATCAAATAAGAGCTTGTGAGCAACTAGGAACTTCAGGTTGGCTTTTGTGGAATGCTTCATCAAACTATTCAAAATATTTCCCACACTATAAAAAGAGAAAAAAAAGAAAAAAAAGAAGGGTTAGAAAATAATTCTTAGCATTCATCCCAATGCTCTTTAGCCGTCGGGATGAATGCCACAAGGCTTTAGTCTTGATTTTGTATGTATCTTCTTATAATCTTAGGACTTGTTTCACCTACTAAACAGACAAGGTAGCCATCAGTCCAAAAAGTTTTTTCCTTCCAAAAGTGTTTTTGCAAAACATCCTGATGTAATTTCCAAATCTTTTTAATGGATATTGATTTGACACGATTAACAAAGGAGTTGAGTGTGTTAAAAAAAATATCTAAAATTAAGCTACAATATGTATAATTCTCCCCCACTCTTATGAGTAAATTAAAATACCAATCAGGAGGTCAGTATGGCTTTAGATTCGGCGAAGAAGTCTGAAATCATAAAGAAATTTGCAAGAGGTGAGAATGATACAGGTTCTCCAGAAGTTCAAATAGCACTATTAAGTGAGAGAATATCTTATTTAACAGAGCATCTAAAAATAAATAAAAAGGATCATAGTTCAAGATTAGGACTTTTAAAATTAGTAGGTCAAAGAAAAAGACTTATGAAATATCTTAGAAAAAAAGATTATACAAAATATACCGAAGTTATCAAAGCTTTAGGTATAAGAGATAGATCTGTTGTATAGATTGTAAAAAACCCAGTCGCTAAAGACGATTGGGCTTTTTGTTATCTTATTGACCTAATCCACAGTCTCTTGTATTTGTATCATCTTTGGTGGGTGGTAGCACACTCTTTACTTTGCTCCATTGTGCATATGAATGATTTTATATTTATAATCTAGCTCCCAAAAGTCATTTTGGTTCCATATTTCTCTGGCTTTTTCTTTCACTTTTTTGAGATGTTTCTCCCTTTTCGACTTCTTTCTATATATTTTCTCACTAAATTTTTTTGTATATTTATTTTTTTCAAAATAATTTTTAGTAGGAAATGGTATTTCATCTATTCGTTTTAAAAGTTCAATAGTCTTTGCAGGATTTTTAAAAACACTATTTCCCTCAAGATACATTTGAGCTTCAAGTAATAATAAAAGAGGATCATCCTCTATAGCTCTTATCCTTTTAATAGCCTTTTTTATAGTTGCAAAATCATCTTTAGGATATGCTTTTCTTATATTTTTCCAATGTTTTAATAACTTTCTTCTTTTCAAATAAAATTTACACTGTTTTAAAATTCCAAAAGATATAAAAAATAAAAATATATATTCGATGTATTCTGATTTCATCATAACCTATACTCATCTTCATATATATTTAAAATCATTCTTGATATGTCAAACTTAGTAAGTTCATCATCCATTTTTAGATAGTATGGTAAAAGCTCCATAAAAAAATACATTAGCAAAAAAAAAGGATAACATAACTCGACTGCAAATAAAAAACCCTTTAATGTAAATCTTTTTCTTATCCATCTTATGGCAAAATGGCTTCCTCCCATAGCCAAGATACCTTCAAATGCAAAAAGTATCCCTAAAACGATATATGTCAATATCGCTCCTAAGATAATAAACCAAAGCCAAAACTCCAAATCATACATCTTCTAAATCCTCTTCATTTAAAAGTGTAACTCCAAGATTTTTAGCTTTTTCAAGCTTACTTCCTGCATTTTCTCCATAGAGTAAAAAATCAGTCTTTTTAGAAACAGAGTTTGTAACTTTTGCTCCAAGACTCTCTAAAAGAACTTTAAACTCATCTCTTGGCTTTGACAAAGTTCCGGTTATAACAACAGTTTTTCCGCTAAACTTAGACTCTTTTATCTCTTTTTTTTCTGGAACTTTTGGCTTAAGGAGAGTTTTTAAAATTTGAACAAAGTTATGATTTACCCTAAAAAACTCTTCCACCGACTCAGCCATCTCCTCACCAAAACCATCAAGTTCTAAAACTTCCCTCTTTGAAAGCTCTTCAAGCTCCAATCCAAACTTTTCACAAAGCTTTTTACTTGCAACTTCTCCGATATGCTCAATCCCCAAAGCATTAACAAATCTCCAGCACTCAACACCCTTAATAGCTTCTATAGCATTTAAAAGATTTTCAGCCTTTTTCTCTTTAAATCCCTCAAGTTTTAAAAGTTCCTCTTTTTTTAGACTAAAAATATCCAAAACACTCTTTACAAGCCCCTTTTGATAGAGTTGCTCTACTATTTTTTTACCAAGTCCGTCTATATTTAAACACTTTTTAGATGCAAAATAGATGATAGAGTTTACAACTCTTGCCGGACACTCTAAGTTTTGACACTTTAAGAGTATCTTCTCTTCTAAAAGCTCACTTTTACACTTAGGACAAAATTTTGGAGGAACAACTTCCTCCTCATCGCCATCGCGAAAATTCTCTAAAACCTTTATGATTTTTGGTATCACATCTCCACTTCTTATGATTATAACCCGATCTCCTATCCTTATATCTTTTCTTCTTATCTCATCATAGTTATGAAGTGTGGCTCTTTCAACCATAGCACCCTCTATATCCACAGGCTCAACCACTGCTACGGGAGTTATAACACCAGTTCTTCCAACTTGAGGGATGATATCTTTTATAGTAGTGGTCTTTTCAATCGCTGGAAACTTATATGCACACATCCATCTTGGATACTTCTGTGTGTAACCCAAACTCTCTTGTTTACTTACCTCATCAATCTTTATAACCATTCCATCAAGCATAATAGGATAACTATCGCGAAGTTTTGTAGCCTCCTTGTAAGCCTCTTCTATACCACCTACACCTTCACATTTTTTAGAAAATGGTGGCTTTAAAAATCCCAAACTATAAACAAAATCCATCCTCTTTGAGTAAAGTTTAAACTCCAAAGAACTCTTTCCTATTCCCCAAGGATAAAAGTATAGTCTTCTTTTTGCCGTGATGTTAGGGTCAAGTTGCCTTAAACTTCCAGCAGATGCATTTCTTGGATTTGCAAAAAGTGATTCACCACTTTTTAGTCGCTCCTCATTTATCTTTTCAAAATCACTTTTTCTTATAACAACTTCTCCTCTTATCTCTATAAGCTCTTTATAGGATATAGAAAGTGGAATGGAACGGATAGTTTTAACATTTGAAGTTACATCCTCACCAACCTCTCCATCACCTCTTGTGATAGCCTGTTTTAAAAGACCGTTTTCATAGATGATATTTAAACTTGCTCCATCAAACTTTGGCTCACAAATAAAGCCAACTTTACTAAAGCTTTTTTTAACTCTATCAACCCACTCCACAAGCTCTTTGTGATTAAAGATATCCTCCATACTCCACATTTTTTTTATATGCTTTGCTTTTTTAAAACCGTCAAGTAAAACATCCCCTACCCTTTGAGTTGGAGAATCTTTTAAGATTTTATTGGGATACTTTTTTTCAAACTCAAGCACTTGATGATAGAGTTTATCATACTCTTCATCACTAGCCCTAGGATCATCCAAAACATAGTAATAGTACGCAAGTTTATTTAGTAATTTAACATTCTTTTTATAATCTTCATAACTAGCCATAAAGATATTTTACTAAAATATTCTAAAAAGAGTAACCAAATCCTAAGTAACCAATATCAGTATCAAACTTCATAGTTGTTTTTGGCATATTTATACCCATACCACTTATATCTATAGCTACATCATCAACACTCCATCTCTCTAACTTATAACCTGCTGTTATATAGACTCTAGGACTCCAAGTTATCTCTAAAAATCTATGATTTTTCTGATATGGACTATATCTTAAACCGATATCTAAAGATTTATAAGTTCCATCTACATTAAAATCACTTTTTGCATAATCATTTTCCATACTCCCTGTTTGATATGCATATACACCATTTGCATATACAGATAAAGTAGAAGTTAGTGATGTTTTAGTATATATCCCAACTCCTAGTTTATAAGTTTGTATATCAGTTTTTGATACCTTATAAAAATCATATAGTTTATTTACATCAATACCTGCTGGTATATTATCCAAATAACTACTATCTTTTTGGCTATCTATCCAAGGAAGATTTATACCAAGATATCCACCTATACCAAAATAATTATTTTCATCTTTATGAGACAAATCATAACCAAGACTTAAACTAGCATCCAATCCTTGCAATCTATAATCCATAGTTGGAACAAAAACATTTGATGAAACAATAGGAGGCATCCAACTAAAAAGTTGATTTACCCCTGTGTTATATATTGATTGCATCTGTTTAAAGTGGTCAGAATCATACCAAGTTATGTTATAGCAATAAAAGCTTTTTGAACCAAATATATTTTTATGATTTTGTTCATAGCCAAAAGTTGTTATTCCCTCTGTAACCTTTTTATCAAATCCTAAAAAACCACCGCTAAAACCCATATCACCACTACCGATTCTTATCTCACCGGCAAAAAGTGCTGATGCTACAAATAAAAAAAAAGAAAGTTTTTTCATAAATTGACCTTTTGTTTTAAATTAATTTTAAACTATAATACTAATTCTTTCCTTAAGATACTTCAAAGCTTTTTCACGATTTTCCAACTCTCCGTCAAGCTGTTTTTGATACATCTCATCAAGTATCTTCTTAAAAAGTGGTGAGGGTTCTAGTCCCATATCTATCAAATCTCCACCTCTAACAAAAGGCTTTGGGGGAGAGTTTTCCACACCAAGTTTTTTTGCCCTTTTTAAAAGCCACTCTCCGGCTTCATAGACCCCACTTTTAGCTTTATCTGTTCCTCTTCCAAAAAAATCAGCCTTTGCTACTTCTATAAGCTCTTTAATATTTACCTTTGTAGATAGTCTTCTTATCGCTTTGTTTTTAGCTTTTTGCTTATAAAAAGCACTTGGAACAAAGTGCCATCTAACAAGTGACAAAACTCCCTCTATCAACTTTTTATCATCGGTTAATCTTCTTAAAAAACTTTCACTTAGCAAAACTCCTGCCTTCTTATGCCCTATTAAAGTTAGCTTTCCATCTATCACTTTAGTTGTAACCGCTTTTGTTAAATTATAACAAAGCACAGCAAATGCAAGTTTTAGCTCTCTTTTTTCCAAAGCATCCAAAGCTTTTAAAGTATGAGTCCATACATCACTTTCTAGATGATAAATTGGATCTTGTTTAACTCCAACTATCGCTTTTAACTCAGGAAAATATTTTAACACCCCAAGCTCTTTTAAAAGTTCCAAACCGATAGAGGGCTTTTTTGCCTTTAAAAGTAGTTTTTTAAACTCTTCAAAAACTCTCTCTTTTGGAAGCTCTTCCAAATCTCCTCTTTTGACCATCATTTTTAAAAGCTCTTTAGTTTTTGGTTCAACCTCAAGTTCAAATCTTGCCACAAACTGCACCGCTCTATAAACTCTCAAAGGATCCTCAACAAAAGTTTTTTCACAAACAACTCTTAAAATCTTTTGCTCTAAATCCTTTATTCCACCATAAATATCTATAAAAAAGCCATTTTGTATATCATAACCAATAGCATTTATAGTAAAATCTCTTCTTTTAAAAGCCTCTTTATACTCTAAGTTTTCATCACAAGTTACCTCAAAACCTCTATGTCCTGATGCTACCTTTTTCTCTTTTCGTGGTAAAGAAAAATCATAAACTTTTCCATCAAAAAAAAGTTTTAAAACTCCAAAACTCTTTCCAACAACCAAAACCTTTCCAAAATGGCTAAGTAACTCTTGTAGTTTTTTCAAAGAGACTCCATAAACTTCTATATCAAAGTCTTTTGGCTCTTTTTTAAAAAGAAAATCCCTAACACTACCACCTACGACGATAGCCTTAGCACCATTTTTTTGTAGATATTTTGAAATTTTTAAAATACTTTTCTCTATTTTCATAAAAATAGTCTATCTTTTATACCTTCTTTTATTTAACAAAAAAATATCGGTTAAAAACTAACTTGCTTTAACATAAACCCTTTTTGGTGCAGGATACCCTTCTACTGTTAAGTTTGGATTTTCTTTATCTAAAAAGTCCCCCAAACTCTCCCCTTCTATCCAGTCAGTTTTTCTTTGTTCACTACTATCTGTTTTTATTATTTCTAAAACTTTCACACTTTTAAACCCTGCACGATATAGCCAGTTTTTAAAAGCAGATATGGTAGGGATAAAGTAGATATTTGGTATCTTTGAGTATCTATCCTTTGGAGTTAAACATATATCATCATCTCCGTCTATCATAAAAGTATCTATAAAAAGCTCTCCATCATTGTTTAAGGCCATCTTTAGTGACTTTATGGTAGAAATAGGGTCGCTTCTATGGTAAAGCACCCCTAAACAAAAAATAATATCAAATCTTTTATCATATATTTTTAAATGTTCAACCCCTAAAAGTTCATATTTTATATTACCTTTAACAAAGTGATTTATAAAATCAAACTGAGTTAAAAAAAGAGGAGATGGATCAAAACCGACTATCTCTTTTGGTTTATCTTTTAACATCCTAAACATATAGTAGCCATTGTTACAACCTACATCTGCTACAACTTTATCTTTTAAGTTAAAATATGGCCTTAGGAGATTGAACTTTTTAAAACTCTGCCACTCACTATCTATAAAAAGTTCATCTATCTTAAAAGGACCTTTTCTCCAAGGCATAAGCATCCTTGCTTTATCCTTAAAATCCTCTTTAATATTGGTCTTTATAGTGATAACATCATCAAGGCTGACTTCTGTCTCAACTTTTGGCAAATTTTTTAGCATCTTTCTTAAAGGAGCTATATTTTTCCATTCAAGCCATTTTTGTCTTGTTTTTCTTAACTCTTCTAAACTACTTTTCATAACAACACTTTTTTATAGATTTATCATAATTTAATGATACAATAAGGAAAATAAAACAAGGAGTATTATGAAGTTTTTGACAACTATCATATCCATTGTGATTACTCTTTATGCAAATGAATACTATTCAAAAGCAAAGCCTCTTTGGAGCTATCATATAAAGTCTGATATAAATGGAAAAGTTACCTTTAGTGATGAGCTAAAAGAGGGACAATATGGAGATGGTAGCATAGTAATAAAAATTGACGATAAGATAGATAGACTAAATCTTAAAACTCTAAAAGAGGAGTATAAAAATACAAAAGAGCTTTTAAATATAGCAAAGAAAAGTTATGAGATAGATTTAACAGCTTATAAAAAGATAAAAAATCTCTTTACCTACTCAAAAACTCAAAAAGATATAAAACTTTTAAAGATGCTAAACTCAAAGAAAAATCTTCTTAACTTAAAAAACTCACTAGAAAAACTAAGTTTAAGTATAGAAACTCTAAAAGATAAAATAGACAAAAAAAATATCAAAATATCTTCAAAATACTACATAACAAAGATATATCCTAAAAAAGGAGACTTTATAAATCTAGGCTCACCACTTATAGATATAGCAGATCTTTCGAAAGCAAAATTGACTATTTTTGTAACAGATGAAGATTTAAAAAAACTAAAATCATCCCAAATACTTATAAACAACAAAAGACAAAAGTATAAAATAGTTAAAATCTTAAAAGTAGCCGATACAACAAATCTATCAGGCTATAAAGTGGAGATAGAGATAGAACCTCCAAAAATATTTTCAAAACTTATAAAGGTAGAGATAAGATGAGAACAACTTGCCCACTTGACTGCTATGATGCATGTTCGGTTAGATATAACAATAACAAACTAAAAGGCGATAAAGAGCATCCATATACAAAAGGTTACCTCTGCCCTAGCCTTCACGAATACTTGGAAACTCCAAGAATAACTAATGCAAGATATGAAGGAAAAGATATAAATATGGAGTTAGCAAAGATCATCCTAACCCAAAAACTCAAAAAGTTTAAAGATAAAAAGACACTTTATTTCAAAGGCACAGGGAACTTCGGACATCTTCAAAATATAACAGGAGAATTTTTTTCAAAATATGGTTCAACTTTTACAAAAGGAAGCCTTTGTGATAGTGCAGGAGTTGCGGGGATTGAAGCTGGAAGAGGAAAAAACTATATCTTAACTCCAAATGAAATAGCAAAAAGTGAAGTAGTTGTAGTCTGGGGAAGAAATATAGAAAATACCAACTCACATCTTTTAGATACCATAAAAAATAAGATTTTGATAGTTATAGATCCTATAAAAACCTCCTTAGCAAAAAAGGCTCATATCCACTTACAAATCCCTCCAAGAAGTGATTTTTATCTTGCACTCTTGTTTTGTAGATTTGCCTATATGGAGCAAATGGATGATGAAGAGTATATAAAAAAACACTGCTTGGACTTTGACTACTTTCTAGACTTTTTTAGAAGTTACACAATAAACCAACTCTTAGATGAAACAGAGGTTGTTATAAAAGACTTTTTAACTGCTCTTATGCTTATAAAGGATAGTAAAACTGCATTTTTAGTAGGAAATGGTGTTCAAAAATACACCAACGGTGCAGAAGTTTTAAGAGCTATAGATTCATTTGTTGCTATGATAGGTTACTTTGGAAAAGAGGGATGTGGAGTTAGTTTTTTAGGAGATAGCAAACTAGGATATAAAGATCCATTTGTTTATAAAACTAAAACAGTTGCAAAACCTATCGTTAACTTTGGAGAGTATGATTTAGTCTTTATCCAAGGAGCAAATCCTGCAAATCAAATGCCAAATACAAACAGAGTTATCAAAGGGCTTAAAAATAGTTTTGTGGTATATTTTGGATTGTATGAAAATGAAACTTCAGCCTTAGCAGATTTGGTTATACCCTCTTGTAACTTTTTAGAAAAGGAGGATGTTAGATTTTCCTATGGAACACACTTTGTAGGGCTTATGCCAAAACTAAAAGAGGTAGAGTATGGCATCAGTGAGTATGACTTAACAAACTATCTTTTAGAGCAGTTTGGATATGAAAAGCTTGAAAAAGCATCAAAATATATAGAGCATATAGTTGAGTCAAACTCAAACTTTAACAACCATCTTATAACTTCAAAATCCTACAAAAAAACTCCATATAGCCAGGAGGATTTTAGTTTTAAGTTTATAGTTGAGAGTGAAGATGAAAGCGATATAAAAGAGCAAAAGGGATTTTGGCTCATATCTTCTAAGTATAAATACTCCATAAACTCGCAGTTTAATCGTGCAAAAAGCATCAGAGTTCCAACAAGTTTGGGTTTAAACAATGGAGATATGGTAAAAGTAACCTCCCCTTATGGCCAGTTAGTTGTAGATGTTATGAACGACGATAGATTGAGGGATGATTGTATCTTGATATATAGTGGAACTAAGGGAGTAAATAACCTAACCCCGAGTATAAAAAGTGATGATGGAAATGGAGCCTGTTTTGGAGAGGTAAAAGTAAGAGTGGAAAAACTAAACTAAGAGACTTTTTGGTCTCTTAGTCTCTCTTCTCAATCTCTTTCTATCTTCTCTCTGCTAACTCTTCAAGATGTTTAAAGTATTTGTCCTCATCAAAAGAAGCAGAATCTATTCTTGCAACACCATCTTCGATAGCTGCTTTTGCTACTGCTGTTGCAACATATGGAAGAACTCTCTTATCAAATGGTGAGGGGATTATATATTCCGATCCAAAAGTCATATCATCACCTCTTCCGTGAACCTTTTTTACATAGTCTGGAACCGGTTCTTTAGCAAGTTTTGCCAATGCTCTTGAAGCAGCCATTTTCATACCTTCAGTTATCTTAGTAGCTCTAACATCTAAAGCACCTCTAAAGATTTGAGGAAAACCTAAAACATTGTTTACTTGGTTTGGAAAATCACTCCTTCCAGTTCCAACGATTACATCACTTCTTGCCTCTTTTGCAAGTGGTGGCATAATTTCTGGAGTAGGATTTGCACAAGCAAATATGATAGGATTATCAGCCATAGTTTTTACCATCTCTTTAGAGATTAGATCCGGTCCACTAAGTCCTAAAACCATATCTGCATCTTTCATAGCATCTTCTAAAGTTCTATCATCAGTATCAAAAGCAAAAGCTTGTTTATATTTGTTTAAATCATCTCTTCTAGAGTGGATAACACCTTTACTATCTAGCATAGTGATACTTTTAACTCCAAGGGCTTTATACATCTTAGCACAAGCTATACCCGATGCACCAGCACCAACTACAACAACTTTTAGATTTTCAACAGGCTTTCCGGTCATCTCTAAAACATTTATAAGTCCCGCTGTTGTAATAACCGCAGTTCCGTGTTGATCATCGTGAAATACCGGAACATTGCAAATCTCTTTTAATCTCTCCTCAATCTCAAAGCATTTTGGAGCTTTTATATCTTCCAAGTTTATACCACCAAAACTATCTGCTATTTTAGCAACTGTTTCGATGATTTCCTCTGTATCTTTAGTATTTATCTCTATATCTATAGCATCAACACCTGCAAACTTTTTAAAAAGTACACATTTACCCTCCATAACCGGTTTACCAGCTAAGTGTCCTATATCTCCAAGTCCTAAAACTGCTGTTCCATCAGATATAACTGCAACTAAGTTACCTTTGTTTGTGTAGTCATAAACTGTATCTATATCTTTTTCTATCTCAAGACATGGATAAGCAACACCCGGACTATATGCCATAGCAAGTTCTTTTTCACTTGCACAAGATTTTGTTATCAAAGTTCCTGTTTTTCCATTTGTATCAAACTCATTTTGAGCTTTATGATAGTCCAAACTCTCTTGTTTAAAATCACCCATCGTTTCTCCTTATTTTTTTTGCAATCTTGTCAGCCAATTTTAGCATATGATTATTAAAAATCAAGGAGATTATGGCTTTACTTTACCTTATCACAACCAACCCTATTTTTTGCTTCTTTAATAACTTCATTATCAATAGTAAAGCTACCACAAATTTGTTTAATCTCTTTTTCTGTTAATTTACCAGTTATTATATCTTGCTCTTTAAGCCAAGATATAGGCTCTTTATCTATAGCACTGTTTATTGATTTTATGACTCTATTTTGTTTTTGTTTATAAAGATATGTTTTTACAATTTTTATTAAATTTTTAGCTTTTTCTTTTGTTAAAGGGGTTTTATCTATATTTTCTAAATTAGTGCCTTTTAAATTGGTTACTTTAAAATAGGCACCTTGTAACTTTGCATCACTCAAATAGGCACCTTGTAACTTTGCATCACTCAAATCGGCACCTTGTAACTTTGCCTCACTCAA
>CAZUPK010000097.1:0-2715 GCA_964622255.1 uncultured Campylobacterales bacterium | reverse complement strand
TGAACAACTCTTAAATCTGCTCCACCTCTAATGAGTGAAGTAGCATAAGAGTGACGAAGTACATGTGGTGATACACCAAGATATTTTTGAGTTATCTTGTATGCAGATATCCTACTCAGTTTATCACCTCTGTAGTTTTGCCAAATAAAATCCCTTTCATACTTTAACTCTTTTAAGTAACTATTTATAGCATCTAATGATATTTTAGCAATAGGGACTATCCTTTCTTTTTCCCCTTTTGCATGTCTAATATGTAACCACTCACCTTCTATATCTTCTCTAGCCAATGATAGAGCTTCACTTATTCTGGCTCCTGTTGCATACAAAAATAAAATTAGTGCATAATCTCTAAGCCCAACTATACTACTTCTATCAATAAGAGATAAACCTACTTTAATCTCCTCAAAAGAGAGAAATTTTGGAAGTAGTTTTGGAATCTTTGCAGATTTCAATTTGGTTTTTTCATCTAAAAATTGACTCTTATAACAAAAATCAAAAAAAGAGTTTAAGGAGGAAAGTTTTCGATTTAGTGTTCTTTTGTTTTTATAACCCAAAAGCAACTTAAAAAGCGAAGATGAGTCTATATTTACCAACGGCTTTTCAAGGGCATTTTCTATAGAACTCAAGTCATTTTTATATGCTTCAACACTTTTTTTGCTAAGTGCTTTTGTGATTGTTATATATTCTAAAAAAGCTTCTAGCTCATTTGACAACTGAGATATACTCATCATGTATAAAAAACTTCTTGTTAGCTACAAATACATAACCATCTTCTAAATCAACATCATAAATATTATAGGTCAATAAGTCTTTTGAGAGTTCAATAATATACCCCTCTTTTTCCAAAAGATACAACTTGTCTTCATAAGCTATCATCCCAAGAAAGTGTGCAAATGGAAACTTTACCTTTGCATTTACCTGTAAATTTGGCGTCAAAGAGACAACTTCACCTTGCTTTGTTGTTATAAAGATATTTTTATCATCATATACAACATTTCTAATCTCATAATTTACCCTTATCTCTTTTTCACCAAGAGATAAAATCTTATATGCCGTTGCTGCGATTAGTTTTGAATCTATAAGATTAAAATATATCACATTGTTAAAGTTTTCTTCTGAAGATATTATGATAGTTCTTAACTTCTTTTTTAACTTATAGTTTATAATAACTATCTTCCCATCAAGAGTTAAAAAAAGCACCAAATCATTCATAAAATACGGAGCTGTAACTCTAGCATCTATAGCTGTAGGAGCTTCCCCTTGTGCCATTAAAAACAGTTTTTTATCTGAAACATTATAAAGTGCCATGTCGTTGTTGGCAAACAAAACAGCTAAAACATCACCATTGACACTAGCACTTGCTATGGTCTTTTTAAGTTTAAAATGTTTGCTTAGTGTTCTATCTGAAATAGATTGAAGTGTTAAGTTACCATCAATATCTGCACTAACAATCCACCCATCACTCTTACCGATCAACCTATGTGTTTTATCGATTTTTACATCTAAAAGAGAATCTCTTGTCAATACACTACGATTTTGCAATAAAGCAACATCTGATGTTTTATCTATAACAACATTCTCTGTAGTACCATAATGTTGCCAATCATCTTTTACAACTTTTGGTTCAAAAACCTTTTTTGTACTACAACCACTAAAAGCAATAATAACAATCGATAAAAAAATAAAAAAAATATATTTCAAAACTCTATTTAACCCCATAATGAAGCAATGCTAAAGCTATCTTGTTTAGAGGAGAACTCACACCTATTTTAGAAAGTTCTTGATGAGCTTTTGTAATCTCATTTTTATCTATCAGTAAAACAGCACTTTGAATAAGTGCCAAATCTCTATAGATAGAACTTTGTTTGGAAGCATACTCTTGTAAAGACTTAGAATCTTTTGCTAACTCATAATTGGCTAAATCATTTACTATAAGAGTTTTTGAATTTTTCAACTTTTTTAAAGATATCATATCTTTTGTTGCAATAGCACGAGAATATACCCATACATCATAAAGTTCTGGACTCAATGACTGTAGTTGAAGAGCCGCAGATGAGTTTTTAGCATCTTTATCCAACTCTAAGAGGGCTTTATTTGCAGCTTCTATCTGACTTTGTTTATTTGCCTCATAAGCCATATTTCCACCAACAACCAAAATGATAGCTACAAATGAACCAATCATTACATTTTTATATTTTTTTACAAATTTTTCAGTTATAACAGCTTTTTCAAAAAACTTCTCTTCAGAGTTAAGTTCCTCTTTTACCATCTCTATATTTTCTTTTAAACTCAAAAATCTTTCCTTATTTCATAAAGTTTAAAATAATATCGCATATTTTGTTAAAGTCTTATCAAACATATATTAATAATAAGTTTTATATGATAAAATTGATAAAATAAAATATCGGAGATAAATATATGCAAGTTAATGATGCACTGTTGACAAAGTTAGAAAAATTATCTTTTTTAAAAGTTAATGAAGATAAAAGAGAGGATATTGTAGCACAGCTCTCTGAAATCGTTAGTTTTGTTGATAATTTAAGTGAACTGGATACTGATGGGGTTGATGATACTTTTGCTATGAGTGATAAAGCAACTTTTACAAGAGAAGATTTACCTTTATGTGATGCTACTATTAATGATGATATTTTAAAACATGCACCAAAAAGTGAAGATCACTTTTTTATAGTTCCAAAAATCATAGAATAAAGGATA
>CAZUPK010000096.1:0-29279 GCA_964622255.1 uncultured Campylobacterales bacterium | reverse complement strand
AGCCCGATATGGTTTTAAACATAGCCCTTCCGTATCAAGACCTTACTATCATGGAGGCATGTTTAAAGAGTAAAGTTCACTATCTTGATACAGCAAACTATGAGCATCCAGACACTGCTAAGTTTGAGTATAAAGAGCAGTGGGCATTTGATGATAGGTATAAAGAGGCTGGGATTATGGCTCTTTTAGGAAGTGGTTTTGACCCAGGAGTTACCAATGTCTTTTGTGCTTATGCCCAAAAACACTACTTTGATGAGATACACACCATAGATATACTCGATTGCAATGCAGGAGACCATGGTTATGCTTTTGCTACGAACTTTAACCCTGAGATAAACTTACGAGAGGTTAGTTCAAAAGGTAGGTATTGGGAAGAGGGCAAGTGGATAGAAACTGAACCGATGGAGATAAAGATGGTTTGGGATTATCCGGATATAGGAAAAAGAGATAGCTATCTTCTATATCACGAAGAGATGGAAAGTCTTGTTAAACATATAAAAGGTTTAAAGAGGATAAGATTTTTTATGACTTTTAGTGAGAGTTATTTAACTCATATGAAATGCCTTGAAAATGTAGGTATGCTGGGAATTGAACCGATAGAACACGAAGGATGTAAAATAATACCTATTCAGTTTTTAAAAACTCTACTTCCAGATCCTAAAACTTTAGGAGCAAGAACGAAAGGTAAAACAAATATCGGAGTTGTTGCAAAGGGTATAAAAAATGCTAAAGAGGTGGGCTACTATCTTTACAATGTATGTGATCACGAAGATGCTTACAAAGAGACAAATTCACAAGCTGTAAGTTATACAACAGGAGTTCCTGCAATGATAGGGGCTAAGATGATGATAGAAAAAAGGTGGTTAAAAAGCGGAGTTTGGAATATGGAGCAGTTTGATCCTGATCCTTTTATGGAAGAGTTAAACAAACAAGGGCTTCCTTGGTATCTAAAAAAACTATTTTAATCATTTTATCCCTGTCACAAACCCCTTAGCTTAGCCAATTGGCTCTTGCTAAACCCACAGCCGACAAACAACAAGAACATCCACAAGCTTATAAATCTTGACAGCCCCAGGTGCAATAGCAGATGGTAAGATAAATCTTAAAAAGAGTTTTCAAATAAAATTGCAAACATTATTATACACTATCTTTTATTTCCATAATTTTTGCTTTATACTCTTGTAGTTGTTTATTTAGTTTATCAATCTCTATAATAAGTCTTAACTTTTTATCTTTTTCTATCTCCTTTTCTTTAGTTTTTAACTCTTTAGTAATTTTTGTGATATCCAACTTTTTAACCTTTATCTTCTCTTTTATTTGAGAAATTGATTTTTTTAAATTTTCTATGTCGTTATTTAAACTGTTTATATTGTTTTCGTATTCTTGTATTTTTTTATTAAGTTTGTCTATTTCATTGTGGTGTTTATTGTTTTGTGCAATAATATTATCCTTGTCTTTTATTTTATCATTTAAAATTTGATATTCTTTTTTTAAATTATTTAAAATTTTTTCATCTTCTTCAATTTGTATTTTTTTATTTTCAACGATATCTGATTGTTTAGAGTAGTTATGTTCTACATTTAAAAGATCCTCCTCTACAATTTTTACCTCATTTTTATAACTTCTTATTTCGATTCTTAATCGAGCAATTTCTTTATTATAAATAGAAATATCTTTCTCATATTTTTTTATATTTTTTAAATTTTCATAGATAGCTCCCTTATATTTTTTTATCATAGGTAAATAGTCTTCTTTAATCAATCTTCTAACATAGAAAAATCCCGTTATTAATCCTGTTAAAAATACTAAGAAAAGACACTCTTTGATAGATAAAATAGTCTCAATCATTTATCACCCTTTTGATTTATATTGAACAGTTTAGCTAAGAATTTATCTACAAATCTCTCTTTTCCATTTTTAGATATAAAATCATCTATATCCTTTTTATCTATTTTTTTTCCATAAGATAACTTTTGTTTTAACTCTTCAAATTTGTATCTATAATTTAATACTTTAACTTTTAGGCTTTTTGCTATTTGTGATAACTCTTTTTCATTTTCATATCTACCTATTTCATTTTTTTTAAGTATAAGATTTAACCTTTCCGAAATAGAATCTTCTTTTTTTATTAAATTTTCTTTATATAGTTTAAACTTATTGAAATTATTTTGAAGAACATCTTTTTTATTTTTGAGTTTAGCTAATTGGTCGGTTAATTTTTTATACCTATCTTGCAGTAATTCTTTTTTTACAATCAATTTTTCATTTTCTTCAAATATATTAGATATCTCTTGATATTCACCTTTTATGTTTTTTATTTTTTTTTCAAAATCCTTTATATCTTCTAATATCCCTTCATATTTGGTTTTTAAGTCGTCAAAAGCATTTTGAGATGTTATTATTTTTTGTTGTAGTGCATTTATTTGAGATTTGATTTTATCGACAACATCTTTTTGAGTTTTATGCAAATCTCTATTTATTTGTATTCTATTTTCAGTTTCTATATAATCTTCTTTTATTTTTTCCAATCTTTTACCACTGTTTTGATACTCTTTTTCTGCTTTAAAAACTTCATCTTGAATACTTTTTTCATAGTTATCTTTTTTTATGATATAACCTAAAAAAAATCCCAAAAATAGTATTAAAACATAGTAAATAATTTTATATGTAAAAATATCCATTAAATATATCCTTTAGTTATGATAATTTCTACTCTTCTATTTCTCTTATCTTTGGGAGTTTTGGTAAGAGGTTTACTAGAACCATATCCTTTTGCTATTATCTTATGATTTTTAGAATGTTTTAGTAGATATCTTTTAACACTTTCTGCTCTTTTTTGACTTAATTTTTTATCATAATTTTTATTTCCTGTAGCATTCAAGTGATCTTCTACTAAAATGTTAAATTTGATACTTTGTTTATTTAATATTTTTAATATTTTTAATATTTCTTTTAATGTTCTTTCTCCTTTATCTGTAAGTTTATCGGAGTTAAATCTAAAATAAACAGGGTTCTTTTTTAAAGTGTAGTCTATATCTTTTTGAATTTCTTTAATATTTATTATTGCCTTTTGTTTTTCTTTAACCTCTATCTTTTGAGTTTTTTTTGTAACTAAACTAATGTTATTTTTTATATTCAAGAAACTATTTTGCGATACAATCTTTTTAAATTCATCAAACAATTTTTTATCTTCAAAAGTTGCATTTATTTCTATACTATTTGCTAGAACTGTTATAGAGGTGTTTTTTATTTTATTTTTATTTATAAAAGTTATTATTTTGCTTATAAAGTTTATCCATCTTGCATTATGGATGTCATTTGAAAAATCAACATTTTTACTACAATTTACATTGTTTAGTATCTTAGAAAAAGTATTTTTATCATCATTGCTTAGTCTTGCCTTTAAATATTTGTTATATCTAAAGACAAGCGATGGTTCTTTAAATTTTACTTTTTCTTCTTTTTTCTTTTCCAATCTTTTTGTAGATTTTATATTGGGTATAACAATAGCCCTTTTTTTTGATTGATTTTCAGATTGGTATTGTTTTTTTAAACAGTTAAATGTTATCAAAAATGATACAATTGCACCCAAAAGTAAAATAATCTTACTATTCAATATATACTCCTATAACACCTATAACGATAGTATATGTATTGTATCAAAAAAAAGATTATCTTTAAACAATATTAGCATTCATCCCAATGCTCTTTAACCGTTGTGATTTTTGCTTGATTTTTGTATTTGTTATGTATTATAATATTTCATCTATGGCAGGAACTGTCGAAAGTTACACCTCTTATGTGATAAGTGAGGTCTGTGAGGACGAGAAGTTGGAGTTTGACCTCTGTAAAATCCCTATTTGGGATTGTCGATAACCAAGATTTTCCTATGGGCAGACTCAGATAAGCAAATCCAATCTTCTTTAGAGATTTGGTAGTTCACCTTGAGTTAAAAGATAGTGCATATAATATTTATGCACTATCCCATTCCCTTATATAGCAGTTTATTTCAGACGAGCATAGAGATTATACTTGATTAAGATAAAAGTTGTCTTAATCAAAATATGAAACCAAAGTTTATTGCTAAATATGATCTGATATCTTTTTCTTTTATAAAACTTTTGACTATGGATGGTATAACATCCAAATATATCCATTTTTTTAACAGATAATGATATTTTAAATTTATGTTTATGTTTTGAGTTTCAAAGTATTTGTTATCATAAAATGTATAAACTGTTGTCCAGTAAGATAGTAAAGATTTTTTATTAAGATATTGGTCTATTAAGATAGTATTTGAAATGTATGTTTTTGAATTTTCATCAAGAGTTATATTGTTAAGCTGACTAAAAGTATATACTTTGTTTAAATTTTTTCTAAAATCAATACCAACTTCAGATTTAAAAATCTTATTTTTTATGTAATAATATTCATTAAAGTATAGATGGGTGATAACATCTTCAAAATTGTTTGTTTTATTTGCAGTTAATTTTAGATAATATTTATTTCCTTTAAGATTTATTCTTCCTCCTAGTTTTGCATAGATTTCTTGGTCGCTTTCTTTTAAAAAAAAGTATTTTAGTCCTATTCTAGAATTTTCTTTGTATTGATATAACTCACTCTTTTTTTCGTTTTTAGTCAAGTTGTTACTATCTTTATCTATAGTAAAATATAAATTCTTACTTATTTTTGGTAATCTTACATTTGCTCTTATGGATAGTGAAGAATTTAAATTGCCCATATCATCTATGGAGTTGTCTATGTATAACCTTAATTTATTATGTTTTTTGATATATTCGTAGTTACTTTTGTCATATAAAAAACTTGTGCTATAGTCTAAGATCCTATAATAATAATCAGCAATAGCTTCGTGATATGTCAAAATCCCATTCTCATTTTTTGCAAAAAGTAAGTTTATAAAAAACAAAATAAATAAAAAATATTTCATAAAAACCTTTAACAACCTTAAATCAAGGCATATGATATCAAATTTAAGCTAATAATAAAATTCGATGAGCTTATTTAAGCAATTTTTTATAAAAAAAAACAAAAAAACTCTTTACATTTTAAGTTTTTTAAGATATAATCACAACCTCGAAAATGGTATAAACAGGCGGGAGTAGCTCAGTGGTAGAGCACAACCTTGCCAAGGTTGGGGTCGCGAGTTCGATACTCGTCTCCCGCTCCATATTGTTTTTGTTTAAGGTTAGTTTGCTAGGATACCAGCCTTTGTTAGTTTTGGTGTTCGTTGCTTGTATGTAACTTTATGTTTTGCCCGGGTGGTGGAATAGGTAGACACAAGGGACTTAAAATCCCTCGATCATTGCGATCGTGCCGGTTCAAGTCCGGCCTCGGGCACCATTGTGGCGACATAGCCAAGTGGCTAAGGCAGGAGCCTGCAAAGCTCTGATCCCCGGTTCAAATCCGGGTGTCGCCTCCAAAAGTTTTAATTTTATCGGGAGATGGCAGAGCGGTTGAATGCACTGGTCTTGAAAACCAGCGAGGGTAACACCTCCCAGGGTTCGAATCCCTGTCTCCCGGCCATTTAAAAAGACTATCTTTAAAAATCATTTCTTTAGCAACTTTTAGGTAAAATCTCCCTCACTATAAAAATCAACTTAGGATCATAAATGAACAAAGCAAAATATATTTGGATGAATGGGAAACTTGTTCCTTGGGATGAAGCAAATGTCCATATACTAACTCACACTTTACATTATGGAAATGGTGTTTTTGAAGGAACTAGAGCATATCAAACAGACGACGGTTTAGCTATATTTAAACTGCAAGAGCATACAAAAAGACTCTTTAACTCAGCAAAAATCACAGCCATAAAACCAAATTTTAGTGAAGATGAGATAAATAAAGCTCATATAGAACTTTTAAAAGAGAACAATTTTAATGGCAATGTCTATATAAGACCTATCATATATTTGGGTTATGGAGTTATGGGACTTCATCATATAAAAGCTCCGGTTGAAGTGGCTATAGCTGCTTGGGAGTGGGGAGCATATCTTGGAGAAGAGGGACTTGAAAACGGTATAAAGGTAAAAACTTCCTCTATCGTTAGGAACTCTGTAAAATCAAACTTCACAAAGGCAAAAGCAGTTGCAAACTATTTAAATTCTCAAATGGCAAAATATGAAGCTATAGAAGGCGGATATGAAGAGGCTTTGATGCTTGATGATAATGGATTTGTAGCAGAGGGCAGTGGAGAGTGCTTGTTTATAGTAAGAGATGAAAAACTCATCTCACCTCCAAATGATAACTCACTAGAGTCCATAACTCAGGCGACTGTTATAGATTTAGCAAAAGATATGGGGATAGAAGTGGAAAGGAGAGCAGTAACAAGAGATGAGATATATATCTGTGATGAGGCATTTTTTACAGGAACTGCGGCAGAAGTTACTCCTATAAACTCTCTTGATAACAGAGTGATTGGAAATGGAAAAAGAGGAGAGATAACTAAAAAACTACAAAGTGGATATTTTGATGTTGTTTTTGGAAGAAACGATAAATATAAAAAATATTTGACATATATAGGAGTATAAGTATGCCTACTGATTTAAATGATTATTTTAACAAAAAAAATGGTGGAGGAGATAAAAGACCAAAAGTGCCACAAAAATCAAGCTTTATAAAGGATTTTGATAAAAAAACACCTCTACTTTATGCTTTGATAGCGATAGTTGCTTTACTCGTTATAGCAAAACCTTATGAAATCATAAACTCCGGTGAAGTAGGTATAAAGGTTACAACAGGTAAATTTGAATCGACACCGCTTTATCCGGGACTTCATTTTTTTGTGCCGGGGATTCAAAAGATCATACCTGTTGATACAAAAGTTAGAATTATAAACTATAAAAGTGAACACGATACATCTGCATATGATAGTCCTAGTGATGGTATCATAGAAAAACCGGCTATTACGGTATTGGATGCGAGGGGGCTTCCTGTTTCTATAGATTTGACAGTTCAGTATAGATTAAAGCCCGATACTGCTCCTCAAACGGTGGCAACTTGGGGACTTAGTTGGGAGGAAAAACTTATAAATGCCATAGTAAGAGAAGTTGCTAGAAATGTTGTAGGTAGCTATAAAGCAGAGGAACTTCCAGTAAAAAGAAATGAGATAGCAAATAAGATAGATATAGGCATCAGAAAGCAGGTAAATGGTTTTGAAAATAAACCGGTTGAGTTAAAATCTGTTCAGTTAAGAGAGATTTCTTTGCCACCTCGTATAAAAGAGCAGATAGAAAAAGTTCAGGTTGCAAAACAGGAGGCTGAGAGAGTTAAATATGAAGTTGAAAGAGCAAAAAAAGAGGCTGAGAAAAAAGCAGCACTTGCTCAAGGTGATGCTGATGCTAAAAAGATAAAAGCTCAGGGTGAAGCACAAAAGATAAAGATAGAAGCAGAAGCTCAAGCAAAAGCAAATGAACTTATTTCTAACTCACTAACTTCAAAACTTATAGAGCTTAAGCAGATAGAAGTTCAAGCTAAGTTCAATGAAGCTTTAAAGGTAAACAAAGATGCTAAGATATTTTTGACTCCGGGTGGTGCTGTTCCTAGTATTTGGATAGATGCTAAAGATAAACAAAAAACTACGATTATGAGTAGATGATGGATATTTTAAAAAGAGTGGATTGGCGAAAGGTGGAAAATCTTTTGCCGGTTGTTGTGCAAGAGGATAGCACAAATGAAGTGCTTATGATGGCTTTTATGGATAAAGAGGCTTTGGAGCTAACCATAAAAACAAAAAAAGCTCACTATTTTTCAAGGACTAAACAGCGGATTTGGCAAAAGGGAGAGAGTAGTGGCAACTTTCAGATAGTAAAGGATATTTTTATAGATTGTGACAATGATACGATACTTTTAAAAGTTGAGCAAATAGGTGGTGTAGCTTGTCATACAGGAAGAAAAAGTTGCTTTTTTACAAGATTAGAGAGTAATGAAGTGGTAAGTGATATTGATGAGAGTGCAACTTCGAACTACTCTATACTTGATAAACTCTATCACGAGCTACACGAAAGAAAGAGTGCGGATCCAAAAACTTCATATACAGCATCACTGTTACAAAAGGGAGAAAACTCATATCTTAAAAAGATAGTTGAAGAGGCTGGAGAGTTTTGCTTTGCTGTAAAAGATAATGATAAAAATGAGATAGTATATGAAGCAGCAGATCTTGTTTACCATATTTTTATTCCCCTTATTGATAAAAATATCCATCCCGATCAAATCAAAGAGGAGCTAAAAAGAAGATTTGGCACAAGTGGGATAGAGGAAAAAAAATCACGAAAACCAAGAAAGTAGGAAATAGAGTAAAAGTTTATGGGAGTGTTATTAGATGATGCATTTTACAGTTATTCATTGGATTGTGATTGTTGTTTTTATATTGATATTTATCTTGTTGGCTGTTTTAGCCCAAAAAGAGTTAAATAAAAGGACTAGAATTTCATTGATAATACTCTCTTTTTTGATATCTTTAATAGGTGCTATAGTATCTTTTTTAATACTTGACAAATATACAAAAAAAGCAAAGATTATAAACCATAGCACTCAAAGAAACTATAATAAAGAGAGTGTAACTATAAGGGGAAAGATAAAAAATATAGGAAAGTTTTATATAGCATACTGCACAATGGATATAAAGATAGTGAATAAAGTTGTGTATAAAAAAAGAAAAAATTTTATGTATAAAACCTCTTCTATTGGAGATATGTTTAAGTCAAGAGGTTATAAAAAAAATTATTTAAAAACTAGTGTAAAGGCTGTTGAGGATTTAAAACCAAGATTGTCAAAAAATTTCTCCGTAAGTATAAAAATACCATCTTACTTTCAAAATCCAAGATATTTTTTACACTTAGTGTGTCATTAATAACAAAAATTTTCTATATACTTTTGCAACTTAAACAATGACATTATATAATAAGTCCCAAGAAAATTAGAGGATTTATTGTTATGACAGTTACACTTCTTTATCATACACCACTTACTATATGTTCAAATGCTATCAGAACTTGTTGGCAAAGTTTTGATAAAAGCGATAATGGTGGAAAAAAAGATAAAGAGTTGATAGATAGGGTAGGAAATAAGTTTAAACATTCTTCAACCTTAGAGCATCTAATATATAACTTTTATATAAAAGGTATTAGTAGAGCACTTCTTCAAGAGTTAGCAAGACATAGGATGGCAAGTTTGAGTGTAAAATCAACAAGATATACATTAAAAGAGTTAAAATCGGAAAGTAAGTTTTTAACAAGTGATAAAGAAAGGGCAGCAAAATATTTAGTTATGACAGATATCGATGAGGTAAATAAGATGAGTATAATAGCTCTTGAAAATTTAAGACTCATTTTAAAAAAGGGTATATCAAATGATAAAGCAAAATATTGTCTTCCAGAAAGCTATAAGACAGAACTTACTTGGAGTATCAATGCAAGAAGTTTACAAAATTTTTTGACTCTTAGAAGTGATAAGTCTGCACTATGGGAAATGAGAAAGTTGGCACAAAAGGTATATAAAAATTTGCCTGATGAACATAAATACCTTTTTAAAGATTGTGTTAAAAAAGATTTTCAAATTTGATGGACTCTACTTAAACTACATATTTTCTATCAAAATCTTAGCCAATCTTAAGGCCTTTGTCCTATGGGAAAGCTCATACTTTATCTTCTTTTCAAGCTCCCCTAAAGTTTTTTTATATCCCAAAGGAATGAACATAGGATCATAACCAAAACCATTTTTCCCTTTTTTTTCATCTATCACACTTCCATGCATCCAGCCATGAGTTGTAAATACCCCATATTTTGTAGCTATTGCCATACAAGCAGTATAAAATGCAGGAGTTCTTTTTATATTTTTCTTTTTTAATTCGTTTATGAGTTTATTAAGATTTTCTTTGTCACTTGCTCCAATTCCTGCATATCTTGCACTATAAATACCAGGTTCATAGTTTAGTGTAGGAACACTTATACCGCTATCATCAGATAGGACTATAGAGTTTTTATCATTTAACTTTTCATAGATAGCTTTTGCTTTTATGATAGCATTTTCTTTAAAACTCTTACCATTTTCCTCTATCTCAAACTTAGGAATAATTTCACTAAAAGCTAAAACTTCAAAACTTTTAAAAAACTCCCTTATCTCTTTTATTTTTGCCTTATTTGATGATGCTAGTATGATGGTTTTCATAAGATTTTCCTTATAACTTAAGTTAGATAGATTGTTTATCTATTTTGGATATAATACGAAAAATATCTTTAGGAGTAGTTTTGAAAAACTTTCTCATTACTGTTATGATAGTAGCACTTTTTGCCGGTGTATTTATATTTTTTGGCAAAAGAAATGAAGCAACAGTTGTTTATAAAAAAAATAAAGATTTAAGACCGATAGACATTGTTCCTAACAAAATGCTTGACCCTCAGTGCAAAATGTATATAGAAACTCCTAAACACTCAGCAGAAGTTATTATGCAAGATCATAAAACTTATTTTTTTGATGATATAGGCTGTATGATATTTTGGTTAAAAAATAATGCTACAAGGATAAAGCATTATGATTATGTTTATAGTGAAGATACAAACAGATGGATAAAAGCCAAAGATGCTTGTTATAAGATAGGCATTCATACTCCTATGCACTATGGTTTTGGAGCTTTTGAGAAAAAAGATGATAAGTGTATCCCTTTTGAAGAGGTAAAACTAAAAATGTATAGAGGTGAAACTCTTGCAAATCCTATTATAAGAAAAAAATATTTAGGTAAATAGTTAGGTAAATAGATGGAAACAACTCAGCTTATAACTATAGCTACAATAGCTTTTTTAGGGGCATTTGGACACTGTATAGGTATGTGTGGGGGGATAGTTTTGGCTTATACTTCTACAAAAATAGATGATAGTTTCTCAAAAACAAAACAGACTTTAGCTCATCTTAGTTACTCTTTTGGTAGGATTTTAACCTATACTGTTTTTGGAGTTATGTTTGGCTATCTTGGGCAAGTTATAACTTTTAATCATCTAGCAAATGGTATTATGATGGTAGTAGCAGGAATCTTTATGATACTTGCCGGATTATCTATACTTGGAAAGCTAAAGTTTTTAAATCTTTTAGAATACTCAACGACAAAGAGCAGTTGGTATCAAAATAGTTTTAAAAAACTCATACATTCAAAAACTCTTTATAGCTTTTTTTTACTTGGTATGTTAAATGGACTTCTCCCTTGCGGTTTTGTTTACTTTTTTGCAGTAACTGCAGCAAGCACGGCAAGTGCCTTTTGGGGTGGAGTTGTTATGTTTATCTTTGGTGTTGGGACTATTCCTGCCCTTTTTTCTTTAGGATTTTTTGCAGGACTTTTTAGTAAAATATCATTTAGGGATGTTATGGTAAGATTAGCATCTTTGGTTGTGATAGGATATGGTTTGTTTACTCTTTATTATGGCTATTTATATATAAAGGATCCAAATCTAACACCATATAACTGCCCAGCTTGTCAAGCAAAGAAAGGAAAATTATGAGTATCCAAAATAAGACTTATGAAAAAAAGGTAACGATAAACACTATAAAGGGGTTAAAAAACAAAGAGCCTATAGTTATGATAACAGCCTATGATGCTCTTTTTGCAAAGCTTTTTGATGGACAAGTTGAGATGATACTTGTTGGAGATAGTCTAAATATGAGTTTTTTTGGTAAAAGTGATACCTTAAGTGCAACACTTGATCAGATGATTTATCACACTAAAGCAGTATGCAATGGTGCAAAAAATTCTTTGGTTGTTTTAGATATGCCTTTTGGCTCATATAACACAAAAGAGGAAGCTTTATCAAATGCTGTAAAAGTTTATCAACAAACAGATGCTACTGCTATAAAAGTTGAGGGTGGTGAAGAAAGGGCTTATATTATAGAGCATTTGGTAAAAAACTCTATCGCAGTTGTCGGACATATTGGACTTATGCCTCAGTATGTTAGAAGTGAGGGTGGATATAAAGTAAAAAGAGAGAAGGAGGATTTAGAACAACTTTTAAAAGATGCAAAAGCTATAGAAAAAGCCGGAGCTTTTTGTCTTGTGATAGAAGGGGTAAAAAGAGAGTTTGCAAAAGAGATAACAAAGTCTATTTCTATTCCTACTATCGGTATTGGTGCAGGTAATCAGACAGATGGACAAGTTTTAGTTTGGAGTGATATGTTTGGATTTTTTGAAGAGTTTAAACCAAAGTTTGTAAAAAGATATTTAAATGGAGGAGAACTTATAAGAGAGGGACTTGATAAGTTTATAAGTGAGGTTAAAATAAGAAGTTTTCCTTCGAGTGAGTTTGAGTATTAGAGATGGAAACAAGAGTAGTAGAGGTAGAAAAATTTTCTTTTGAACAAACTTGTGAAGTAGGCCTTAGACCCTCAAGTTTTGATGAGTATATAGGACAAGAAAAGATAAAGGAAAATCTTCAACTCTTTATAAAAGTAGCTCCAATAAAAGGAATAAGAGATTTTGCTGATGTAGAGGATGTGATAGAACCTTATCTCATAGCAAATGGTTTTATAGAAGAAAAAATTGCAAGAAAATGCTATGAAATTTCTAATATGTATGATACCACCTTTAAAACAAAAGGGATTGTTTGATGAATAAAAGCAGTTTTTTATTGGGACTATTTTTACTTGTTTTATACTTTGTTTGGTATCTTTATAAGCCGTTTTTAATGCCTATAACCATAGCATCACTACTTGCCATAGCAACAAGTAATTTATATCTATACTTTGATAAAAGATACAAACCTCCTATGATAAAAGCTATTATTTTGACTGCTATATTAGGACTTATCTTCTTTGCTCCAATTGTTTATGCCTTAAACTCTCTTGCTTACTTTGTAAATAATTTTGATATAACTATAATAGAAAAAATAGTCCAGGTAAAAAACAAACTTATTTTGCCGGAATATTTAGGTTTTGCAAAACCATATGTAAAAGAATTTTTAGCAAATATAAATGTTGCAAACTTAAGCACCAATATTTTTAAATATGCAACTTTGATTTTAAAAGGGAGTGCAAACTTTGTAAAAGATATGATTATCATTTTGATATTTTACTTTTTTGTAAATCTTTATGCAAAGCCTTTGATAGAGTATTTAAAAGATGTTTTACCATTTGAAAAAAAAAGCCTATTTTTTGTCGAGATTTCAAGTGTTATGAATATAGTTTTTTATTCAACTTTGATAACGGCTATATTTGAAGGCACACTATTTGCTATCATAGCTATGATATATGGGTATAACGGACTTTTGTTTGGTATTTTGTATGGATTTGCATCATTGATACCAGTTGTTGGAGGACTTCTTTTATGGCTTCCTTTGTCACTTTATCACTATTCAACAGAAGATAGTTTTGGAGCTGTTATGATAGCTAGTTATTCTGTCTTGGTTATATCTTTGATAGCAGATACTTTCATAAAACCCTTTATTATAGAATATGTCAATGAAAAAGCTGTAACTACTCCATCAAACATAAGTTCTTTGGTTATCTTTTTCGCTATGCTTGCGGGACTTACTACTTTTGGATTTTGGGGAGTTATTGTAGGACCTGCTATTACAACATTTTTTATATCTTTTTTAAAAATCTATCATAAGGTGCTTCATGAAAAATCTTAGTTTATTGCTTATTTTGGTTAGTTTGGTTTTTGGTTTGGATATATCCATAAAAAAAAGCTCTGTTGCAAATGGAAGATGCTTTCTTTTAAAATCAAATGAAGATGGCTCAAAATATGTAGCATTTGAGGGTAAAAGATACTATTTTTTCCCTACTAAAAATGATTTTGAACATAAGTTTTATGCACTTGTTCCAGTAAACTACTACTCAAAACCTCACTCTTCAAAGATAGTTGCGGTAGCCATAAAAGATGGTGAAAAAGAATATAAAATTTTTAAAGTTAAAGTTATAGATGGACACTATAAAAGTGAAAAGTTAACAGTTGCACCAAATAAAGCAAAGTTTAACAAAAAAACAAAAGTAAGAATAAAAAAAGAGGCAAAAGAGGCTTTAAAGATATACAACACTATAACTCCTATGGCTTACTGGGTTGAGTCTTTTGGTTATCCTATGAAAAGTAAAATTACAAGTGAATTTGGTAACAAAAGAGTTTTTAACGGTATATTGAAAAGTTATCATTCAGGAACGGATTTTAGAGCAAAAACAGGAACTCCTATCTACTCTGTAAATAGAGGAAGAGTTGTTTTAGTAAAAAATAGATATTTATCCGGAAACTCTGTTATACTCGATCACGGAGAGGGTATATATACCTGTTATTATCATATGAGTCGTTTTAAAGTAAAAAGAGGACAACTAGTAGAAAAAGGTGAACTTTTAGGATTTGCAGGAGCAACTGGTAGAGTTACAGGACCTCATCTTCATTTTTCCACAAGAGTTGACGGAGTTCAAGTAGATCCTTTGCAACTTTTAAGACTTTTAAATGAAATATAGATAAATGAACATATTACAATATGTTATAATTATTTTGTAGAGTTGGGGCATCAACTCTAGTAGGAGAAGTTGTAAGAGCTACATTAGTAGCCTGACTTTGTTGAGAGCTCGTCCATATCTTTTGTTACAACTCCTTGACTACACTATGGCATAACCTTTGTCGTTGTGCCTGTTTTTAGAAGTTTTCATATATTATTTAAATAGAAGTCAAATAAAAATTTGGTTTCTACTGTTTGCTATTTATTATCCTTTTAAAATCTCTTTTATCTCATCCTCGCTTATCACACCATCTTCATACTTTATAACAATAAGTTTTTCAGTCTGATTTGTATAAAAATCATTTATACCCTTTACTGTTTTTAATGCAGGTAGTTTTTCTTCATCATATTCTTTGCTAGATAAGAAAAGATTTGCTCTTAAAGCAGGGTTTTTCATACCTATTATCCAAAGGATCCAAAAGATACTTAAAACAGTTACTGATATAGCAAGTCCCTTTTCTCCTACACTTCCATAAAGCCATCCACCTATCGCACCACCTAAAAAAATACCTACATAAGCAAAGGTATTTGCAACTCCAAGAGCAGCTCCTTTTTGATGAACTTTTGCAAACTTACTTACAAAACTTTGTAATAATGGCTCAAACATATTAAATCCGATAAAAAAGAAAACTGCACCAAGAGCAAAGAATAAAAAAGATGAACTAAATCCCATCAATAAAAACGATGCTATAATAAAACCTATACTAACTAAAAATATTTCCTTACCTTTTTCATACTTTTCCCCAAGTATTGCAGCTGGGGCCATTGCTAAGATACCGAAAATCACTGCAGGTAGATAAACTTTCCAATACTCTAAAGTAGTCATATAAAACTTGTTTTTTAACAAAATCGGTATGATAAAAAATGCTATTGCCATAGTTGAGCTATGAAAAAGAAAAGTTATATACATTCTAACCAAATCTTTATCTTTAAAAACCTCTTTTATCTTAGCTTCTTCTTCTGTATAGTGATGAATTATCTTCGGGGGTTCTGGAACTGCTGTAAAAAGTATAACTAAAGCCATCAAAGCTAAAGAACCAGTCATCCAAAAAAGAGTGCTTACACTAAAATTTCCAGCTATCACCGGTCCAAGTATCATAGCAGCTGCAAAGCTAAGTGCTATAACCATACCCATAACAGCCATAGAGTGAGCTCTCTCATCCTCTCTTACTTGATCAGCTATCATAGCAGTAACAACACTTCCTATTGCTCCTGCACCCTGTAAAAATCTTCCTAATAAAAGTATATAGATATTGTCAGCTATAGCAGCTACTGCTGAACCAAAAGCAAAAAGTAAAAGTCCAAAAAGAAGGGTCTTTTTTCTTCCTATTTTATCACTCATAACTCCAAAAGGAACTTGTAAAACAGCTTGAGTAAGAGCATATCCACCAAGAGCAAGTCCGGCCAAAAATGCTGTTCCACCCGGTAAATCTTTTGCATATTGAGAAAGCACAGAAAGAACTATAAAAAGTCCGAAAAATCTAAGAGCAACTATAAGGCTTAATGGTAAAACCTTTTTAACTATCTCTTTCATAATTATCCTTTAAAATAAAATGAATTAATAGGAGGATTATACTCTTGTTTGATTAATTAAAATTAATGAAGAAACAAATAGAAAAAAATCTCTCTACTTACCTTTTGGACTTTGAGAGTTTGTCCATATCTTTTGTTACAACTCCTTAACTGTGCTACTGCATAGTCAAGGAGTTGTCAGGTTATTGGTGTTATGATATTAAATCTGCCCTTTTAAACCTATAAACTTTATTTTTTATTTTCTCTAAAATACCTGCACTTATAAGTTGTTTAAACATATTTACAACTGTTGGTTTGCTAACATCTAATGCTTCCATAATATCTTGATATGAGCCGTAGAAAATATTTTCTTCATCAAGATTGTCTATGATGAACTTTAATATCTCTATCTTTTTACCACCGACAAGTGCTGAAAGTGACTCAACAACATGTGCACATCCATCTATCTCCTTTTTTTGTAATATAGGTAGCATAACATTGTAGATAGTATTTATCAAATCTTTTATATTTATAGGTTTTACTATATAACCGTCAACTTTTAAGTTTATAGCATCTAAAAGATATTCTGTATCAGTGTGAGCTGTTGTTATAATAGTAGGTATTTCAAGATTCATATTCTGTTTTATAGCTTTTATCATATCTATACCATTCATTTTTGGCATATTTATATCAGCTACTATGATATCAACATATCTATTTTTTAGTATTTCTAGTGCTTCATTACCATTTGTTGCAACTATAACCTCTTTCACAAAGTCATCAAGTATTAACTTTGTTTGACTAAGTACATCTCGGTCATCTTCAACATATAAAAGCTCTATGTCCTTTAAAGCATTTAAATCCATAACTTACCCCTGTTTAAAATATTATATTTTAAAACTATATCAAAAATTTAATTATTTTTTAATAAATCTATTGAAAATATGCAATTTTTTTATAATTTTATCAAATTATTTTACTAAGCCTTGCCATAAAGCCCTCGGCTTTAGTTGTAGGAGCTACATTGGTAGCCTGACTTTGTTGATAGCTGAATCCATCCACCTATTGCAGGGGAAAGAATCCCCTTGCTTTAGTTATGGGGGAGTATGTCAAAAATGGTATAAGACTTGTATAAGTCAGGCAAGTCTTGTTCTAAAGCCAGAATTCCCCACTCTTAGGTATGGGGAGTATGTCAGAGGGAGAGTTATTTCAAATTTTGCACATTTATAACTATTATGATCAAAGTTCATAGTTATATTTGATGCTAAGAGTTTACCTTTCATCTGTTTTTCTATTATCTGTTTTGACATATAAAGTCCTATTCCTGTTCCGGTAGCTTTATGTTTAGTTGTAAAGTATGGTCCAAAGATCCTATCTATTATCTCATCATCTATACCTCCACCATTATCAATAAAAGATAAAGTTATATTGTCTCCTTTTTGTTTTATATCTATTAGGATGTTTTTATCATATATGAGCTTTTGTCCGTCAAAACTATCTATAGAGTTACTTAAAAGATTTAAGATGACTTGTGAAAACTCATTTTGATAGCCATATATCTTTATATTTTTATTACAGTTTAAGGAGATATTTATATCTTTTCCCCGGGCTATGTTTATAGTATCTTCTATAACTTTTCTTAAATCAAAATAATCTTTTGATCTATTTGGAGTAAAAAAGTTTCTAAAGTTGTCTATAGTTTCAGACATCATTTTAGACAATCTAAGTCCCTCTTTTACCTGTGCCTCTATAAACTCGTTGGTAAGCTTACCTGACATATTTTTTATAGCAAAACTTTGGATGAGAACTGTCATAGCATTTAAAGGTTGTCTCCATTGATGAGCAATATTTCCTACCATCTCTCCCATAGAAGCTAAACAAGAGTGTTGATATATGGTTTTATCTTTCTCTTTGTTTTTTTCAACTTCTGCTCTTATTTTATCTTCTAACTCACTATTTAGTTGTTTAAGTTCATCTGTTTTTATATTTAGATTAACAATCAATTCTTTTATATTTTCTAAAATATCAAGGGATAGATAAATTGTAGATAGAGAGATAGAAACCATAAAAATTTTAAAAAAATTGTTTATCTCTTCACTATCTATAAAGTATGCTAAAAATACAACTAACTCTATAACAATGATAGCTATTAATAGCACTGTTTTTTTTGTAATAGATACACTACTTAATATTTTTGCCATTTTATTTCTCTTTCTTTCTTCCCATATATTTTATAAATCGACATAAAATGACAACTTTTTACCATAAAAATAGCCTAAAATAGGCTATTTTTAATATATTAAACTCTTTATGATTTTCTATAAGCTTGTTTGAGAGATTTTAGAGTTCTTCCCATATTTAAAAGAAGCATATCAGCCATAACTATAGAAGCCATAGCTTCTGCTACTATACTTCCTCTAATAGCAATACAAGGATCGTGACGACCTTCTAATTTTAATTCAACTTCATTGCCATTTATATCTATGGTTCTTAAAGGTTTAAAGATAGACGGAGTTGGTTTGAAGTAAACCTTTAACTCTATATCATCACCATTTGATATGCCACCAAGTATTCCACCTGAGTGATTTGTTACAAAGCCATCTTTTGTTATCTCATCATTGTTTTGACTTCCTCTAAGTTTTATGCTATTAAATCCCTCACCTATCTCAACAGCTTTAGTTCCATTTATACTCATCATAGCATCAGCTAAAATAGCATCCAATTTATAGTAGATAGGCTCTCCAAGTCCTATAGGTGAGTTTTTAATCCTAACTACAACACTACCACCAACTGAGTCACAAGACTCTCTTGCATTATCAACTCTCTGTTTACAGATATTTTCTATCTTTGGACAAAGACAATATATTTCACTTTTTTTGGCAAACTCAAAGTCCATACTCTCAGCCTCTATACCATCTATAGAAAAAACTCCACTTTCAACTTCTATCTCTACCTCTTTTAAAAGTAGTTTGGCTACGGCACCACAAGCAACTCTTGATGCAGTTTCTCTAGCACTACTTCTTCCACCACCTCTATAATCTCTCAAGCCATATTTATGAAAGTATGTAAAGTCAGCATGTCCTGGACGAAAGAGATCTTTTATATTTGAGTAATCTTTGGATTTTTGGTTTGTATTGTAGATGATCATAGCCATAGGAGTTCCTGTTGCTTTTCCTTCAAAAACTCCACTTAAAATCTCTACTTTATCACCCTCTTTTCTCTTTGTTGCATACTTTCCACCCGGTTTTCTTCTATCAAGTTCACCTTGAATAAACTCTTCATCTATTTCTAAACCTGAGGGAATACCATCAACTATACAACCTATAGCCTTTCCGTGAGATTCTCCAAAAGTTGTAAATCTAAATCTCTTTCCAAAACTATTCATATTACATCCTTTAGCTTCTCAAGTGCTTTTTTTGCTACATTTTGTTGAGCTTCTTTTTTACTCTTTCCAACTGCTCTATCTATAACTTTATCATCTATACTAACTTCAACAGTAAACTCTTTTTTATGATCCGGACCGGTCGCTTTTACAACTGTATATGTTGGTATAACACCATATCTTGCTTGAGTTATCTCTTGAAGTGTAGTTTTATAATCCTTAAAAACCGAATCCAAGTCTATCTTAGGATAAGCTTTGTGCAAAAGTTTTAAAACTATCTCTCTTACCTTTTTTAAACCAGTCTCAAGATATATAGCTCCCATTACTGCTTCAAAACCATTTGCCAGGATAGATGGTTTATTTCTTCCATCATTGTTTTCTTCTGCAGAAGAGATTCGGATATATTCTCCTAGATTTAAAAGTTTTGCTAACTTTTCAAAACCTCTTTCATTTACCAAAGAAGCTCTAAGTTTTGAGAGGTTACCCTCAGCAGTTTTTGGAAAAGTTTTAAAAAGATACTCTCCAACTATCAAGTCCAAAACAGCATCTCCCAAAAACTCCAACCTTTCATTGTTATACCCTTTAGTAAAACTTTTATGAGTTAGTGCCTCTTCCAAAAGTTTTGGATTTTTAAAAGAGTAGTTAAGACTTTTTTCTAACTCTTTAGAGTTTAGATTATTTCCCATCTTTTATCCTTGTTGCCTCTTCTTTAGCTATTTTATCACAAAGTTCATTTTCTTTGTGACCTGCATGTCCTTTTACCCAGATGCCTTTTATTTTATGTGGTTTAGAAACTTCTATATACTTTTTCCATAAGTCTATATTTTTCACTTTTTTAAAATCTTTTTTTATCCAATTATCAAGCCACCCATTTATAGCCTTTATGACATAGTTACTATCACTTGTTATAACAACTTCACAAGGCTCTTTTATAGCTTTTAAGCCTTCTATAACAGCTTTTAACTCCATACGATTGTTGGTAGTATCAGGCTCTCCACCCTTTATAATTTTTTGTGCATCACCATACTTTAGTATAGCACAATACCCTCCTGCTCCCGGATTTCCCAAGCTTGAACCATCACTAAACAAATGAACCTTTTTCATACTCTCTTCTTGTTAATGTAGTATCTATAACTGCACTATTGATATTTTTACAAACCGGACATCTATAAAAATATAGTGGAAAGATATTTTTACAGTTTTTACAACTATAAGTAAAAGATAGATCGGCTGACTTATCATTAAGTTGTTTTAGTTTTAAAAGTGTATTTAACTCAAAGTTATCGCTTTTTTTTGCAAAGTCTCCTTTACCTTTTAAAGTATATATAGCACTTAAAAGTTTATTTTGTTTTATAAAATCTTCACTAAAAAGTTCTTCATCACAATCCCACAATATATCGATAACATTTTCAAAATCAAATTTCGATAAAACATTTGACGGAAGTTTTAAGTTATTTAAAGTTATAAACTCTAAAAGTTTTCTTTGAACTATTTTTTTGTCTATACCTAAACTTATCAAATCACCTATTTTTTTAGAATTGTTATACGAACTATGTAGTATGGATAAAACTTTAAAATAAAGCTTTTTCTCACTCATATCACCATCTATATTTTCTAAAACATTTAAAACCTCTATAGCTTCATCATACTCTCTTAAACTCTCATATATGGAAACTAAGTATGTAAGTGCCTCTGTATTTTTAGGATAAATCTTAAGTGCTGTTAAAAATATATCTCTTGATTTGTATAAAAAACCAGCTTTATAATATGTTTTGCCAAGTAAAGTTAAAACATTTCTTCTTTCCTTATTGTCTTTGATGCTATTTAAAAGAGTTGAGTAGATATTGATACTTTTTTCATACTCTCCTGTTTTATCATAAGTCATAGCCATCAAGACTATAGATTCCAAAGGTAAATCCTTTTTTAAAATCATACTTTTATATTCGTCATAGTTAGATGAGTTTTCATATACTTTTATAAACTTTTCTATATCTCTATCACTATCTTTTTTCTTAAAATATCTAGCCCAATAATCGGAAACTTTTATGATAACAACTATAACAATAAGAAGTATAACTCCATATAAAGGGTCTCTATAATCAAGTGATAAAAAATCCAAACCTAAATATCTCCTATTTTAACTTGAGCTTGAGTTTGATAGTATATCACACTCGAGTTTTAAATATGTTACCAAACTTTTATTTAGGAGCAGATATTGAGAGTTAAAATATGTGGTATAACCAACTATGAAGATGCTAAAGATGCTATAGATTTCGGTGCTGATGCTTTAGGATTTGTTTTTTATGAAAAATCACCCAGATATATAAAACCAGATGATGCCAAAAAGCTTATAGAAAAACTTCCCCCTTTTGTAGAGATGGTAGGACTTTTTGTAAATGAACCCTCTTGTGTTGTGAATACAATTGCATCTCTAACAAAAATAACACTAGCTCAAATCCACTTTGAAGCTTCAAAAAGTTTTTATGATGAGTTAAATATAAGACATATAAAAGTTGTTCGAGCAAAAGAGGAAAAAGATATAATAAACTATCAAAATGAATGTAGAATAGTTGATGCCTTTGTGAAAAGTTATGGAGGAGAGGGTAAAAGAGTAAACTTAGAGTGGTTTAAAGATAAAGATAGGAACAATATCATTTTAGCAGGTGGATTAAATGAGAAAAATCTACCTGAAGTTTTAAAATATAACTTTTACGGGGTAGATGTAAGTAGTGGAGTTGAAAAAAGTAAAGGTAAAAAAGATAAAATGCTACTTAAAAATTTTATAGAAATAGCAAAGAATGGCAAAGTATGGAAAAATTTGACAACTTGATTAAAAAGTTAGAAAAGCAGGAGTTAAAAAAGAAAGAGTTTAACGAGTGCTTAACAAGACTGAGTAAAAACTTTGGTATTGATGTTAATATAGAGACTTTAAACTTTTTAGGACTTCCTATTTGTGAAGATGGGGATAGGGTTTATCTAAAAACAAAACAAAATAGTTTCAAGGATGAAACCTACTGTATAGTTGATATAGAGACAAATGGTAACTCTCCTATAAAAAATCAAATCATAGAAATAGGTGCAGTTAAAATTAAAAATGGAGAGATTATAGATAGATTTGAAAGTTATATTTATGCTGATTATGTGCCAGATATCATAACAAAACTTACTCATATAACAACTGAAGATCTTAAAAATGCACCTTCACTAAAACAAGTTCTCTATGATTTTAAACTATTTTTAGCAGATGCAGTATTTGTAGCACACAATGTAAAATTTGACTACAACTTTATTTCAAGCTCTTTAAAACTTATAGGACAAGAAGAGCTATTAAACAGAAAATTTTGCACAGTCGATCTTTCAAGAAAAACTATAGATGCACCAAGATATGGATTAGCATTTTTAAAAGAGTTTTTAAATATAGACATAGGAGAACACCATAGAGCCTATGCTGATGCTGTAAGTGCTGGAAAAGTTTTGTTGGAGTGTTTTAAAAATATTCCCAAAGAGGTAAGAACAACAGAGGATTTGATAAAGTTTTCAAATCAAAATAAAAAACGAAAGATTTTTCAAAAATAGATTATGAGTATTTTTAGTATTTAGAAAATCTAATCAAGAAAAGTGGCACCCACCACTTTGATATGTAGTAGTTTTATAATAATTTGATAATATTTTGGTATCAAATGCAGGGGGACTTTAGTGTATTTAAAAGAAGAGATAGTAGAAAAACAGAGTGATTTTCATAAAATAGAGGTTTTTGAAACTAATGGGTTTGGAAAACTTTTAGTGATAGATGACAATGCTGTTTTTTGTGAAGCCGACGAGTTTATCTCTTGTGAGATGATGGCTCATGTAGGAGTAAATACCCACAAAGAACCAAAAGATATACTTATAATCGGTGGGGGAGATTTAGGTATAGCTAGAGAGGTTTTAAAGCACGAGTGTATTGAAAGAGTTGATAGTGTTGATATAGACAAAGATGTTTTTGAAGTTTGCAAAGGGCAGTTTAGTTGGGTTGAGGAAACTTCTAAAAATGAGAAATTAAATATTTTTATAGAAAATGGAGTAAGTTTTATAAAAAGAGTTGAAGATAAGAGTTATGATATAGTTTTTGTAAACTCTACAAATGAAGTTTTCGATAAAGAGTTTTATAACAATGTTTCAAGAGTTTTAAAAGATGATGGTTTAGTGGTAACTCAAGGTGGAAGTTGGTTTTTAGATATGGATAGTCACAAAGAGTTACTAAAAGTTGTTGGTGAAAACTTTTCTATAGCTATGCCGTATAAATATGAGATGTTAAGCTATGAAGGTGGTATTTATAATTTTATCCTGGCATCTAAAAAGTATCATCCAACAGCAGATATAAATCTTCAAAGGGCGGATCTTATGGATGGATTAAAATACTACAATAGCGATATACATATAGCATCATTTGTTAAGCCTACATATGTGTTTAAGGAACTTTTAGGGATAAGTAAGAATTAATGGATAATTAATGGAAAATTTAGGATGAGTGAGTTGAAAAATGCTATAGTGGTTACAGGTGGAATAGGCACAGGAAAAAGCACAGTTTGCTCACTCCTTGCTCTTTATGGATTTAAGATAATAGATGCCGATAAGATAACAGCTAGGCTTTTAGTTAAGTATCACAATGATATAGAAAATCTTTTTGGAAAAAAGTTTTATAAAGATGGAGTTTTTGATAAAAAGGCTTTGGGTAAGATAGTATTTTGTGATGAAAAAGAAAGAAAGAAACTTGAGGAGTTTTTGCATCCAAAAATAAAGGCTATCATAATAAAAGAGGCATCCTTTTGTGAAGAAAGTGATGTTCCATATATCTTAGATATACCGCTTTACTTTGAAAACGGGAACTATGATATAAAAGAGGTTGTGGTAGTTTATTCCACAAAGGAGCAACAGTGGGAGAGAGTTTCTAAAAGAGGGTATGAGTTTGACAAGACTAAGCAAAGGATTATTAAAAGTATTTTAGAAGTTCAAATGGATATAGAGGAAAAAAGAAAAAGAGCAAAGTATGTTATAGATAACTCAAAGGATTTTAAGTATCTTCAAAAAGAGGTAGAAAAGTTTTTAGACTATATAAGGAAAAAGTATGTATATCTCAAAATATAATGCTTCGGGAAATGATTTTGTTATATTTCACACTTTTAAAAAGGCCAATAGGAGTGAGTTGGCAAAAAAACTTTGTGATAGACAAAGTGGAGTGGGAGCCGACGGACTTATAGTTTTAGTTCCACATAGAGAATTTTCTTATGAATGGGAGTTTTACAACAGCGATGGGAGTTTAGCCAATATGTGTGGAAATGGCTCAAGAGCTTGTGCTTTATATGCTGTGCAAAACGGTTTAGCTAAAAACTCTCATAGCTTTTTAAGTGGAGCTGGAGAGATAAAGTGTGAAGTAAGTGGGGATGAGGTAGAGATAGAGCTTACAAAACCAAAAGAGTTAAGAGAGAAGTTTAGTGATGAAAAAAGAGAGTGGTTTTTTTTTGATACAGGGGTTCCTCATTTGGTTACTTTTGTAGAAGATTTAGATGAGTATAGTAAAAAGTTTGCTTCAACTATGAGATATAGATATGATGCAAATGTAAATTTTTGTAAAGTTGATGGAGAGGTTTTAAGGGTTAGAACCTATGAAAGAGGTGTTGAGGATGAAACTTTAGCTTGTGGAACAGGTATGGCGGCTTGTTTTTATACTGCTTTTAAAAACAGGCAAGTTAAAAATGTAACAAAGGTCTATCCTACAAGTGGGGAGGAACTTATACTTTCTTTTAAAAATGGAAGTATATTTTTTAAAGGGAGAGTGCAAAAAGTTTTTGATGTTTGTGTAGATTAAATAAGTATAATGTCTCCCAAAAAATAATCGATTAAAAAGATTTTTTTATTCCCAAAATGATAAAATCACTCATTAGTGAGGCTGTTTTGATAGCAAAATAATTTTGGTGGACTTTTTTGGAGATTTCCTATATTGAAAAGCTATGACTATGGGTTTTGTTTGATGGCTACCTTGTTGTCCTTTTTTCTTAGTCAGAGGTTTGTATCAACTTATCTGGTTTAGAGATTTTCTTAAAGGAGTGGATTTTGATAAAGGGTAGATTGATAATTTATGGAGATATACATGGGTGTTTAGATGAGTTTAAAGTTTTAAGAAAAAAGATAAAGCCTACAAAAAAAGATATAGAGGTGGTTGTAGGGGATATTTTAAACAAGGGTCCTTTTTCCCTAGAGACTTTAAGATATATCATAAAAAAAGATATTCTTTTGGTTAGAGGAAATAATGAGGATAAGATTTTGAAACTTTATAAAAAAAATATAACTGAAGGTATAAAACCTTGGGAAGAGAAGATAGTAAGAGGTATCAAAAAAGGAGAGATAAAGTTTTTAAAAAATCTTCCATATTTTTTAAAGTTTAAAAATGTAACCGTAATTCACGGTGGCATTCCGTTTGGAGTTAGACTTAGTAAAAAGTTATCTAAAGAAAAAAGAAAACAACTTACACTTTTGAGATATTATGATAAAGATTTAAATATCTTGCCTTGGTATGAAAAAGATAAAAGAGATAAGTTTTGGAGTGAACTATATGATGGGAGAGATGGTTTTGTAGTTAGTGGACATCATCCCTTTTCAAAACCAAAGATAGAAAAGTTTGCTATAGACATAGATACCGGTTGTGTTTATGGTGGAAAGCTTACCGCCATAGTTTTTAAAAAGAAAAAGAAGATTTATGATACAAAAGATTATGAGATATTTTCAGTAAAAGCGAGGAAAAACTACTTTTTATGAATGAGATAGCTATCATAGGACCAACAGCATCTGGCAAAACGGCACTTGCGATAGAGGTGGCTAAAAAGTTTGATTGCTATATTCTCTCACTTGATAGCTTAAGTATATATAAAGAGGTGGATATAGTTTCTGCAAAACCCACTATCAAAGAGAGAGCGGAGATAGTGCATTTTGGTATAGATGAAATATATATAGATGAAAAGTTTAGCATCGTCAAGTTTTTTGATATATATAAAAAAGCAAAAGAGGTTTGTAAGAGAGATAATAAAAATCTTATCATAGTAGGTGGAAGTAGTTTTTATCTAAAAGCAATGCTTGATGGGCTAACTGAAAATTTAAGCATAGATAAAGAAATAAAACTTTTAGTTAAAGATAAAACTAAGAATATAGAGAAAGCTTATAATTTTATTAAAGAAAAAGATTTAGTATATGCCAATAAAATTTCTAAATTTGATAAATACCGTATAGAAAAGTGGTATGAAATTTTTTTAAGTAGAAATGAAGTTGCAACTAAGTTTTTCTTAAATAATCCTAAAAAACCTATCTTAAATAGCCTAAAAATCTATAATATTGAGATAGATAGAGAAAAGTTATTAAAAAAAATATCTTTAAGAACTTCATTGATGTTGAAACAAGGCTTAATAGATGAAATATATTTTTTAGAAAAGAAATATGGAAGAATACCTATTGCTATGAGAGCAATAGGTATAAAAGAGACTTTGGATTATCTTGACGGAAAACTTGATATAAAGGCTTTGAGAGAGCAAATATCTACTCATACCGCACAACTTGCGAAGAGGCAAATAACTTTTAATAAAACTCAATTTCCTCAGAAAATATCAAATATAAAAAAAAGCTTACTTAAAATTATTAGTTTATAATCTTAACTTTTCTATCAGTTATGTAAACTTTTTTTAATTTATTTAACTAAATTAAGTTTTTTTTAAACCTTTTGTGTGTATAGTGCAGGATATAAAGAAAAACTTAAATAAGGGAAATCTAATGAAAAGCTTGGCTTTAGTCTCAATTTTGGTTTCTGTTGCTTTGTTGGCATCGGATAAGTCATATGAGCTAGGTGTAAATTTGGGGCTGACATCTATCAAAAATGTTCCTAGGATGAAGTTGAGAAATGGAACACTTGGCTTAAATTTGCAGTTAAATAGCTATCAAATTAAACCAAGATTTGATTTTGAATATGTTGATATAGCCAGTAGTGAAAATGAATTGCCTAAAGCATTACTTAAAACTTCTGCAAATGGTGTAATTGAGTTTAATGGTATAGGAAAGTTTTTTCCTTATTTGTTAGGAGGTGTGGGTTATGAATCGGTTACAAATGAGAGAATCGGATTTAAATCACACGGTTTTATGCAAGGTGGTGGTGGTTTAGGTATAGGTATCACTAAAAACATAAAGGCTAAAGCAGAACTAAAGGCATTGCAAATATTAGGAGGGAATAAAGAAAATAATGAGATTACTGCAAGTTTAGGTGTTGCGATGCCTTTTGGTGATAGAGTTCAACCAAAAGTAAAAAGTGTGATAATTGATAGTGACGGTGACGGAGTTATGGATAGACTTGATAAATGTCCAAATACTCCTCCAGGAATACAAGTTGACAGTGTTGGATGTCCTCATATGTCTAAAAGGAGACTTGTATCTTTTAGTGGTAGAGAGTGTCCTATAAAAACTAATTTGCCGGATGAGGATAGAGATGGTGTTGAAGATAGTGTAGATCAATGTCCAGGAACTCCCTGTGATTTTAGTGTAGATAGTAAAGGTTGTCCTATTAAAGCAATACTGAGAATACATTTTGCAACAGATAGTGCGGAAATAAGCGATTTTAGTATGAAAAGGGTCAAGAAGTTTGCTAAATTTTTACTAGAGCATAAGGGTAGTTTGGTTCATATAACCGGTCATACTGACAATAGAGCAAGTGATGCTTATAATATGGTTCTTTCTAAAAAGAGAGCCGATGCAGTTAGAAAGGCTTTGATTGATTTTGGAGTTAGTTCGAGCAGACTCAGCACTGAGGGCAGAGGCGAAAGAGATCCAGTGGCATCAAATGCAACAGAGCAGGGTATGGCGCTAAATAGAAGAATCGAAGTAACATTAACATATCCACAATATGTAGAGGGGAGATAAAAGATGAATAAAATATTTAAAAAGACAGTTTTTTCAGTAGCAACTTGTGCATTATTGCTTAGTTTACAAGGTTGTGGAGAGGATAGAGCGGGTATAGCACTTGGGAGTGGGGAGTTAGGTGATAATTCTTTGGGAACACAATACATAGCTCCTGCTGATAGGGATGGCGACGGAATAAGTGATACTGATGAAAAAAATGGGTATGTAAATGCTTGTGGAGAGACTTTTACAAGTGATCCTGATAAATGGGATAGTGATGGTGATGGTATGAGTGATGGATATGAGAAAACTCACTCATATACTCATGATGGAGGAACTTACTGCACAAATCCGAATAATAAAGATAGTGATAAAGATGGTATAGAAGATGGAGATGAACAGCTTATAAATGTAGGAAGTTCCTATAAAACTGATCCCACAGATAGTGATACAGATAATGATGGTTTGCTAGATGGTTATGAAATAAACACATCATCTACAGATCCGACAGATAAAGATAGTGATGATGATAGACTAAGTGATGGATATGAAACAAGTTTAAGTCATACTGATCCGAATAATAAAGATAGTGATGATGACGGTGTAACTGATGGTATAGAAGTTTGTGGAACAAGTGCTTCAAATCAAGATGGCACAGGGAAAATAGTATCTACAGCTGATTCATCTGTAAATCCAAATACATCCAATAATTTTTATGATGATATTTTAGATTTGGCAAATGATGATGCTATAAATAAAAAAAATGGCTTAAATGGATTTTCTGATAGCAGATGTCAATCTCCTGCAAATTATAATAGCAATGATAATCCTGATAAAATAGATGCGCTTGATAAAACAAATGATAGTGATGGGGACGGAAGACCAAATGATAAAGAAAGAGCTCATAATACAGATCCTTTACATGCAGGAAAAGATTATAATCTTACAACAGTTACGGCTGATGTAAATGATTC
>CAZUPK010000095.1:0-15756 GCA_964622255.1 uncultured Campylobacterales bacterium | reverse complement strand
CTTAATGTTCAGGTTAGTAGGCTATTTGATACTAAAACTAAAATGAGATTTGCCTTACCATCTGCTATTGCACCTGAAGCTGTTAAGATTTATAAGCTTATGGATGTTCCTGTTAGGAGGTTGGCTTATATTTTGTAGTGCTTTTTTAAAAAATGAAATCCCTATTTTGTGGGATTTAGTGAGCTTTGATGGACTAAGTTGGGAAAAGAGTTTGTTTGAATATCATATGTTGGCAAAGGAGAAATAGTTTTGAAAAAAGTTATAAAAACATTATTAACAAAAAAAATCATACTAAAAAAGCTAGAGCCGTTTGACTTAGCTCGTCTTGGAAGTAGAAAAAAGATACTACTTTTTGATGGGGTAGATATGTTATCAAACTATACATGTATTTTTGTTATAGAAAAAAAAAGTAGATTTTTACAAAAAGATGTTTTGGAGTTAGAAAAACTTTTTGAAAAATTGGTCTGTGTAAAAGAACATAACTACAAAAAGAAGATACTTCTATATAGGATGCCGATATCTTTAAAGACGCAAAAATTGTTAAAAGGATTAAAATGGACTTTAGTAGCATTAAGTTAGTTGATATAGGTAATACTTATGCAAAAATCTATCATAATAAAAAAGTAACAAGCATAAGAGCTGAGGATTTTAACTTAAAAAAGAAGTTTTACTATATATCTGTAAATAACAAGTTAAACAGAGTTTTAAAAGAGAACAAAGATGCTATAAACTTAGAAAAATATATAACTTTAAAAACTTCTTATGGTGGTTTGGGAGTTGATAGAAAAGTTTTATGTAGCTATATAGATAATGGAGTTATAGTGGATGCGGGAAGTGCTATAACTATAGATATTATGGAAAACAAGGAACATAAAGGCGGGTATATACTTCCAGGGATAAAAAGCTATTTTGATAGTTATGAAAATATCTCTCCTACTTTAAAAGTGGATAGAAATGTTTTTATCAAGATAGAAACTCTTCCTCAAAACACTTTTGAGGCTATAAATAAAGCGGTTATAAAGTCTATTGTTATGATGATTAAAGATGTTTCAAAAGATAAAAAGATATACTTTTGTGGTGGAGATGGCAGAATGTTTTTAAACCATTTTGAAAGAGCCATTTATAAAAAAGATTTGATATTTGATGCAATGAAGAAGATTATTAAGGATAGTAAATGTTAACAGTAGCCTTACCAAAAGGTAGAATAGCCGAAGAAACTTTAAAGATATTTGAGAGTATATTTGATGAAAAATTTGTTTTTGAAGATAGAAAACTTATCTTAGAAAAGGGAGATTTTAGATTTTTACTTGTAAGAAATCAAGATGTCCCCTCATATGTTTTATATGGTTCGGCTGATATTGGAGTGGTTGGGCTTGATGTTTTGGAAGAAAAGGATTTGGATCTTGTAAAACTTTTAGATCTTGGTATAGGAAAGTGTAAAGTTTGTATAGGTATGCAAAATGAAAAAGAGCTAGATTTAACAAAACCAGAAATCACAGTTGCTACAAAGATGGAAAATATCGCTAAAAAGTATTTTGAAAGTAAAGCTATGGCGGTAAACATTATAAAACTCTACGGTTCCATAGAGTTAGCTCCACTTGTTGGACTAAGTGATGCCATAGTTGATATCGTGGAAACTGGAACAACTATGAAACAAAACGGACTTAAGGTGGTAGAGACTATTATGGAGTCTTCTGCTTACTTAATAGCAAATAAAAACAGTTTCATAGCAAAGAAAAAAGAGATATTAAATCTTTATATAAAGATAGAGCAAAAAATAAAGGCTTGATATGGTCATTATGATAGATAACTATGATAGTTTTACATACAACATAGTTCAGTATTGCTTAGAGCTTGGGGCAAATTTAAAAGTTATAAGAAATGATGAACTTACTATAAAAGAGATAGAGAAGTTAAGTCCTACGAAGATTATCATTTCCCCGGGACCTGCAACTCCAAATGAAGCTGGAATATCTTTAGAAGTTATAAAGCATTTTAAAGGTAAAGTTCCTATTTTAGGTATCTGTTTAGGGCATCAGTCTATAGCTCAAAGTTTTGGTGGGAAAGTTGTTAAAGCAAAAAATATGATGCATGGAAAAACTTCGCAAGTTAGCCTAACGGAGGATATGCCTATTTTTAAAGAGTTACCAAAAAATTTTAGGGCTACAAGATATCACTCTTTAGTAGTTGATAAAAACAGGCTTCCAAGTTGTATAATCCCTACCGCTTTTAGTGATGATGATAAAGAAATTATGGCTTTAAAGATAGACGGATATGATATATATGGTTTGCAGTTTCATCCCGAATCTATTATGAGTGAGTATGGACATAAAATGTTGGATAATTTTTTGAAATTATGAATTACAAATTTTTTCTACTTATACTTGTTGATTTAGCATTTTTGTTTTATGGAGTTACAACTATAAGTATAAGTGCGAAAGAGGCGATTATATATTATAACCATCACGATTTTTTACACTACTTAGTAAACTTTTCAACTTCACTCTTAGGGCAAAATGACTTTGCCTTAAGGGTGCCTTTTATACTTTTTCATATGGGTGGAGTCATTTTACTCTATGATATAAGCGGATACTATTTAAAAAAAGAAAAGGATAGACTTTTTACTATAGCTCTTTTTATGATGCTTCCTGGAGTTCTAAGCTCCTCTTTGATAGCAAATAGTAGTTCTATAACTATTTTTTTTACTCTGCTTTTTATAAAGCTGTTTTATTTAGATATGAAAAAGTTATACTATCCACTGCTTTTTTTGATGCTTTTTATAGATAACTCTTTTGAGATACTTTACTTAGGACTCTTTACTTATGCAATTTACAAAAGTGATAAAAAACTAGCTATTGTTTCAGCAATACTTTTTTTAGTTATTTTATATATATATGGTTTTGACAGTGGTGGAAAACCAAGAGGATTTTTCCTCGATACTTTGGCTATGTATGCACTTGTCTTTTCACCTTTACTATTTTTATACTACTTTTACTCTATGTATAGGATAGTATTTAAAGATGAAAAGACTCTTTTATGGTTTATATCTTTTATGGCACTTTTGCTCTCAGTTGTTCTTTCTTTTAGACAAAGGATACCTTTGTCGGATTTTGCACCGTTTGCAGTTATAGCACTACCTATAGTTGTTCAGTATTTTATAAAAAGTTATAAGGTTAGATTGAAAGCTTTTAGAAAACCTTATCAAATCTCTTTGGGATTGACTATACTCTTTTTGGTTATAAATTTTTTATTTACATATTTTAATAAAAATCTTTACTATGTTTTAGATGATCCTAAAAAACATTTTGCAAAAAAGTTTCATATAGCAAAAGAGTTGGCATCAAAGTTAAAAGATAAAAATATCGATGCTATATCCTGCGAGGATAAAGATCTTTGCTTGAGATTAAAGTTTTATGGCTTGACTATGGGAGATAAATTTTTTGTTCAAAGTTATAAAAAGTTAAATAATTGCAAGAAAGTTACAATAAGTTACAGTTCAATCCCAATAGCCTCTTATTGTGTTTCAAATCTACACAATTACACAGCTAAATAGTTTATAACTTTAACAAAACTTTAAATTTATTAACACTTCTTTTGCTACAATCTAGTCCAAATCTTTTAAAGGAGTTGCAATGGCTCAAAGAGCTATACGAGAGTATGATGGCAAAGCTTTATTTGCTAAACATTGGGATAAATATTTTGATGGTTTCCATTATGGTTTTAAATCTGTGCTGGTTACTAGTGGAGATGAGTTAAGAGCTAAAGCCAAAGAGGTAGGATATGATTGGTTAAACAATGAACCTCTTGTAGCAAAACCTGATATGCTTTTTGGGAAAAGGGGTAAAAATGGTTTGGTTCTATTTAAAGTTGAAAAACCTGGTGATGTAACACTTGAAGATAGTGCAAAATGGATAGATGAAAAAAGTAGTAGCGATGTAACTTTGCTTTCTGGACAAAGTGGAAAACTTACTCACTTTATAGTTGAACCTTTTACACCTCATACACAAAATCAAGAGTATTATATCTCGGCAACAACAGTTGGCGAGGATGATGTTCTTTATCTAAGTGCTGAAGGTGGTATGGAGGTAGAAGAGAACTGGGATAAGGTAAATGAAATAAAAATTGCCATAGATGCTGGTGATGAAGATATCCAAAAACTTATAAATGAAAATATACCGGTCGATATTCCAGCAGATAAAAGAGATGATTTTGCTAAGTTTGCATTTGATTTTTATAGATTTTATAGGGATTTAAACTTTGCATATTTGGAAATAAATCCTATAGTTATGCTTGACGGTGGCGAGATGGCTATACTTGATCTTGTTGCAAGACTTGATGATACAGCAGGATTTATGATGAGGGAGGCTTGGGGAGATATAGAGTTTCCTACAGCTTTTGGTATGGAGGATAAATCACCCGAAGAGGAAGCTGTAGCAGAAGCTGATGCAAAAAGTGGTGCTAGTTTAAAACTTACTATCTTAAATCCAAAAGGAAGAATCTGGACTATGGTTGCCGGTGGTGGTGCTAGTGTTGTTTATGCCGATACTATTGCTGATATGGCTGGAGTTGAGGATTTGGCTAACTATGGTGAGTATAGTGGTGGTCCTACAACAGCAGAGACTGCATTTTATGCAGAGACTATTTTTGATCTTATGACAAGATATGAAGACCCAAGAGGAAAAGTTCTTATCATCGGTGGAGCTATTGCAAACTTTACAGATGTTGCAAAAACTTTTACAGGTATTATTCAAGCATTTAAAAAGTATGCAGATAAACTAAAAGCACATAACACTAAGATATATGTAAGAAGAGGTGGGCCAAACTATGAAAAAGGTCTAAAAGATATAAAAGAGGCTGCAGATAGACTAGGACTATATATAGAAGTTTATGGACCAGAAACTCATGTTACAGATATAGTTAGAATGGCATTAGAAGGAGATAAGTAATGAACGAATTATTTAACAAAGATACACAAGCAATTTTTTGGAATAACAATAAAAGTGCTATTCAAAGGATGTTGGATTATGATTATGTTATAGGTAGAGAAAAGCCATCAGTAGCAGCAATAGTTGCTCCTACAAGTTCAAATAAATTTGAAAAGTTTTTCTATGGAGCAGATGAGATTATGGTTCCACTTTTCAAATCAACTGCTAATGCAAAAGAGGCTCATCCAAATGCTGATGTATTACTAAACTTTGCATCATTTAGAACAGCTTATGATGTAACTATGGAAGCTATGGATATTGGTGGTTTTAGAGTTATTATGATTACAGCTGAGGGTATTCCTGAAAGAATGGCAAGAGTTATGAATCACAGAGCAAGAAAAGAGGATGTTACTATCATAGGACCTGCTACAGTTGGTGCTATAGCTCCGGGTGCTTTCAAAGTTGCAAATATTGGTGGAACAATAGAAAATATAGTAAAATCAAAGCTTCACAGAGCGGGAAGTTGTGGACTTGTAACTAGAAGTGGTGGACTTTTTAACGAGCTTTCAAACATCATCGCATTAAATGCCGACGGTATCGCAGAGGGTGTTGCTATTGGTGGAGATAGATTTGTTGGTTCAGTTTTTATAGATCATCTCCTTAGGATGGAAAAAAATCCAAAAGTAAAATATATGATTTTACTTGGAGAGGTTGGCGGAACCGAAGAGTATAAAGTCATAGAAGCTATAAAAGAGGGAAAAATAACTAAGCCTATCATAGCTTGGTGTATAGGAACTATTGCTAAACATTTTAGTGGTGGTGTTCAGTTTGGACATGCGGGAGCTAGTGCAAATGCAAATGCAGAGACTGCAGAAGCTAAAAATAAAGCTATGGCAGAAGCTGGTATATATGTTCCTGAGTCCTTCAATGAACTTCCTGCTACTATAAATAAAGTTTATAACGAATTAAAAGCAAACGGAACTATTGAGGAGATAAAAGAGCCTATTGTTCCTGAGATTCCAAAAAACAGAAGAAATAAACAGTTTATCTGCACTATAAGCGATGATAGAGGTGAGGAAGCTACTTATGCAGGTTTCCCTATATCTTCAGTTGCAACTCCAAATACCGGAAAAGGTATAGGTGATGTTATAAGTTTACTATGGTTTAAAAAAGTTTATCCAAAATGGGCTACAGAGTTTATAGAAACAGTGCTAAAAACAGTTGCAGATCACGGACCTGCAGTTTCAGGAGCTCACAATGCAAAGGTAACGGCTAGAGCTGGAAAAAGTGTTGTTGAAGCACTTGTAACCGGACTTTTAACTATCGGACCTAGATTTGGTGGGGCTATAGATGGTGCTGCTAAATACTTTAAATATGCAGATGATAACAACTTAACTCCGTCAGAGTTCTTAAGTTATATGAAAAAGCAAGGTATTCCAATTCCTGGAATTGGACATAGGATAAAATCTCTAAGAAATCCTGACCTAAGAGTTGAAGGACTTAAAAATTTTGCACAGGAATACTTTCCTGCGACTCCGTTGCTTGAGTATGCATTAAGAGTTGAGCAGTTAACTACAAGTAAAAAAGATAACCTTATCCTAAATGTTGATGGAACTATAGGTATTTTAATGGTTGATATGTGGAGAGCTTTAGAATACTCAGAAGAGGAGATAGATGAGTTTATAGAGAGTGGAACTCTAAATGCATTCTTTATAGTAGGTAGAAGTATAGGATTTATCGGTCACATCCTAGATGAAAAAAGACTTGCTATGCCTATGTATAGACATCCTATGGATGATATACTTTATGATGTTCAAAGGGCTGAGGAGATTTAGTTAAAACTTTATTTTTTTTAACCTTTGCCGATATAGTTTGAGATAAATCGGCAAAGGTTACTTTTATGTTTAAAAAAGATAGAGCTTTTACACTTATAGAAGTTGTTTTTGTGGTAGTTGTTATTGGTATTTTATCGGCTGTTATGGCTCCAAGGGTAAAAAGGGCTACTATACAAGAAGCCGCAGATCAGATAGTATCACATATAAGATATACTCAACAGTTGGCACTAAATGATAATAAATTTAATCCTAATGATCCTACTTGGTATAAAACTAGATGGCAGATTGGTTTTTTTAAGACAGCAGGAACCGATAATAGTTGGGCATATACTATTTTTTCCGACATAAATAAAGATGGCAATCCAAATAGTTTAGAAATAGCAAAAAATCCTCTTAACCCAAAACAATATTTGACAGGAGGATATTCAGGAACTTTTCCTTATTTGCTTAGTGGAAAGGTAAATCCAAGTATTGTAAAAAATATGAATATAGGACATAAATACAGTATAAAAAACATATCTTTTAGTGGAGGTTGCCCAGTAGGTAGAAGTAGGAGAATATATTTTGATTATTTGGGAAGACCTATGTATGGTCCTCCACATAGTTTAACAAAAAAATATTTTGCAAAAAGTTCAAATAAATTAGTAGTGCAAGATTGCATCATAACTATAACAAATAGTGTGGGAAAATCAAAAAATATAGTTATAACACCAGAAACAGGCTATGTCCATATTCAATAGATTAAAATAGTTTTAATAAAAAATAGAATAAAAAAAATCAAGAGAAATTTGGGGGTTGCCAACCCCAGCCAAATTTCCTCTAATTTCCCTCTGTTTTAACAAAACAGCTGACCAGTATGATAAACTTATCAAATCATTACATCCAAAGGAGTAGTGATTTGATTAATATCTTTTAGTTTTTGGTTTAGTGATCGTCAATTCTCAAAATCCCACGATTTAGGGGATACTGTGTAGTAATGTTTTTTTTCTATGTGTTTTTGCACTCATCCAGTAAAGTGCTTGTCTAACTCCGGCTCCACTTGCTCCGGCTTGATTATATCCCCAAGCTTTCTCTATAAAAGCTGGTCCTGCTATATCCCAGTGCATCCACTTTTGTTTTAAATCTTCACTTACAAAGTTATCTAAAAAGAGTCCCGCCGTTATAGCTCCACCATATCTTGATGAGGAGATATTTGAAATATCTGCAACAGTGCTTTTTAAAAGTTTCTTTAGATATCTGTTAAATTGTAAAGTTGCAAAAAGTTCTCCACTGTGTTTACTCGTCTTTAATACTTCATGTTTTAGTTTTGAGTTGTGTCCCATAATACCTGTTGTATATTCTCCAACTGCAATCATACAAGCTCCAGTAAGTGTAGCCATATCCACTAAATAATCCGGTTTTAACTCACAAGCATAACACAAGCAATCAGCCAAAACAAGTCTTCCTTCAGCATCAGTGTTTCTTATCTCTATTGTTTTTCCATTTTTTGCTACTAAAACATCATCTGGTTTATAGGCATTGCCACCTATCATATTTTCACAAGCTCCAACTATTGCATGAACTTCAAAAGGAAGTTTAAGTCTTACAGCACCTTCTAAAATACTTATAACACCTGCCGCACCACTTTTGTCCGACTTCATAGTAACCATAAAATCACTTGGTTTTAAACTAAGTCCTCCGCTATCATATGTAAGACCTTTTCCTACAAATACAAACTTCTTCTTTGCATCTTTTGGTTTGTATGTAAGATGAATAAATCTTGGAGGATGAGTGCTTGCTCTACTAACTGCTAAAAATGCACCCATTTTCTGCTCTTTTAAGAATTCTTCATCACCTATAAAGCACTCAACATCATCCAACTCTTTTGCTAAGTTTTTCGCATACTCAGCAAGTTTTGAAGGAGTCATATCATCTGGAGCTTGATTTACAATATTTTTTGCATGGTTTGTAACTTCTGCTATGATTTTTGCCTCTTGTAGAGATTTTTTTGCATGATTTATATCAAGTGGAATCTCTCTTGCATCTTCAAGTGAAATAATAAGACTTTTTTGCTTTTTATCCTCTTTTTTTGACTTATACTTGTTAAACTCATAAGTTCCTAAGATAGCTCCCTCAACCAAACCTTTTATATATGAAACAGGACAAGTATCAACATATGAACCTATCTTTATAATTTGAAACTCTGTCTTTTTTATGGCATTTAATGCTTTGCTTATAGCAAGTCTTACCTCATCTTTATCAAAACTATCAAGCCCTACATAAAGCTTTCTCTTTTCTGCAAGCAAGCAAACCTCTTCACTTTTGGCTTTAAATCCCAAACTCTTTAGAAGCTCTTCATCTTCAACCCATTTATGAGAAAAGTCTTTCTCAACTATAAAAACTATCTCCAAATCCGCTTCAACATCTTTTATCTTATCTTCTACTATTTTAAAATCTAAAATCAACTCTCATCCTTTATATATTTTTTATAAAACTCTTCACTTGAGTATATATCTATATCGGCACTAAAAAAGTTTTTGTCATTTGATATTATCAAATCACACTTATATTTCTTTGCCAAAATATACTGCATCGTATCTTCTAAATCTTTATACCTTTTATCCTCAAGCATCAAAGAGCAAGTCTTTTCTACTTCATCATTTGAAAACTCTATGACTTTTAAAAGTTTATTTATACTTCGTATATCAAATAAAATATATTCTTTATCAATTTTATAACCTATATAATATAAGGTAGTGATAATATCACAACTAGTATATACTTTATGATTAACAACAACATAGTCAAAAACTTTTTTACTATATTGATGAAAAGCTCTTTTCGTATCCAATCTATCAAGCAAAATATTTGTATCTATAAATACTTTTTTACACATCCATTTCAGCCTTTATGGATTGGATACTTTTACCTACAAATGCTCCGGGAAAAACCTTAAGATTTTTTAAAATCTCTAACTTTTCCTCTTTCGATATTTCTTGATACTTTTTTTCTATAAGCTCCTCTACAACAGCTGTTATAGATTTTTGCTCTTTTTTTGCTATCTCTTCAAGATGTTTCGCAACATCTACTTTAAAAACAAAGTGCTTTCTTATATCTTTTAACTCTTGTGTATAACTCATAGAAGGCTCCTTATTTAACCTGAGTATGATGTACTATTGAACTGAGGTTATATAATATCTTGATACATAATTATATATACAAAAAACTAAATCCTACCTTTTTGACATCCACCTCTAAGAGGCTTTGCTTTTTTTAGTAACTCTTTTAAACTTTTCCTTTGCACATCACCCTTTAGTGAAAATCTAAGCTCGGTTATAAGTCCTTTTTGACAAATCATCTGCACTTTTCTTGCTACATTTCCAAATGATTTTTTTATAACTTGATTTATCGCTTCTTTCGTTACAACTTCTCCACTGTTTTTTTCAAAAAACTCTCTAAGTGGAGTTTCATTTAACTCATTTGTTAGTTTTATAGCATCTTGAAAATATCTCTCTTGACTTGAACCATAACAACTTCCATGTTTTCTCCACTCGTGTTTTGCCAAACCACTTATAGCTCCTGGCATAACCTCTTTTAACTCTTCCCAAAGATTTCTTGGAAGCCTTTTATATGAATTTGAGCAGTTTTGTTTGCTTCTTGGTTGTGGCCAAAGCCCATGTAGAGTAAACTTAAACTCTTTTTCATAATAGTCTCTACGATAGCTTCTACACTCTTTTTTATATCTATGAACTTTACAAAAGTTTTTTTGCAAGGAGATAGCTAAAATATTTTCAGTCGAAACATTTGTATTAGTTGGTTCATTTGTGCCAAATAGTGAAAAACTAAAAAGTGATGATATAAATAAAAGTAAAAAAGTTAAACTATTTTTCATCCTCAACCTCCTCATATCCTTTTGTTAGCTCTTTAAAAAACCACCAAGCCGCATATCCACCAGCTACTACTAAAGTTATTATTATAATTATCTTTAGATTCATTTCCACTCTCCCTTTACTTCATTTAAAATATCTTCATCATTACTCGGATCAAAAAATTTAAACTCTTTTCCACTTTGTCTATCTCCTTTTAGCAAATCTCCGCTTTGTCTTAGCTTTAAATCAAGCTCTGCTATCTTAAATCCATCCAAAGTTTTACAAAACTCTTTAAGTCTTTTTGTAGGCTCCTTTTTTGTAAAAAGATAGCAGTAACCTTTAAGAGCATTTCTACTAACTCTACCTCTTAACTGATGCAAAGTAGCAAGTCCTAGTCTCTCAGGAGCGACTATCACTATGGTTGAGAGTTTTGGTAAAGAGATGCCAACCTCTATAAGAGTTGTTGCTATAAGGATATTTCCCTCTTTTGAAAACTCTTCTAAGACATCCTCTTTCTCTTTATCTTTTCCATATGTTACATAAACTTTTTCAAAGTTTTTCTCCCAATACCCTCTTGCTTCATCTATACTTTGATACTCTAAAACTTTACTCTCTTCTACTAAAGGATATACGATTATTGTCTGCCTTCCCTCTTCTATTTCCCTTTTTATATGCTCAACTAAGGATGAAAAATCTTTAGGATAGAGTATCTTTGTTTCTATATCCTTTTTAAATGGTAACTCTTTTATCACTGATATATCTACATAAGAGCTTTGTATCATAGCCATAGTTCTTGGTATGGGAGTTGCCGAAAACTGTAAAAAGTGAGGGGATTTATCCTCTTTTTTTACTAAACGGCTTATAAGCTCTCTTTGTTTTGTTCCAAAACGATGCTGTTCATCTATCATAACAAGTGGAGCTTTAGGTAACTTTCTATACAAAAGTGCATGAGTTCCTACTATAAAGTCATACTTTGATAGATCTTGTTCTTTTGTTTTGTTTGAAACAAAGCCGATATTTATCTCTTTTGGAAGAAACTTTTTTGCCTCTTTAAATATCTGCTTTGCCAAAACCGTTGTAGGAGCCAAAAGGATGCTTCGATAGGGATAACACATAACAACCGATGCTAAGATAACCATAGTTTTTCCACATCCAACATCTCCCATAACCACTCTTTTTGTCGCTACAAGACTTTTAAAATCACCCTCTATCTCCTTTATAACCTTTAGTTGGTCATTTGTTAGTTTAAAAGGAAGTGAGTCTATAAAGGGTTGAGGCGAAGATGTTAGCCTTTTTAGTGCAGGATGGGTGGTTTTTAGTTTTGATAGTTTTAGTGTATGGTTGAAAATCTCAGTATATTTTAAAGCTTTTAGATATTTTCCACTAAAAGAGTTATTTTTTAAATAATCTATATAAAAGTTGTTATCTGGAAAGTGTATCTTTAATATAGCATCAACTATATCATCTTTTAATCCAAAAGATGAGAGATTTTCAAAATTTATATATTTTTTTATAAGTGAGACTACCATCTTTTGTTTATACTTGGGAGTAATACTTCCTAGACTAGAGTTTATAATCTTTGGTTGAATCATTTGGATGCCAAATCCTTGCTCAAGTTTTCCATAAAGATAGTATCTTTTTCCCATTATAAAGTTTTTTTGATGAAAATATCTTGGGTTGAAGATGATGGCATTTATCTCTTTGTTAAAGTTGTGAACTTTTAGGCGAAGTTTTAGATATTTTATATTTTTTGTAACAGATAAAATAGTTGCATCTATGAGTTGATTTGTATCTAAAATAGGAGAGGATTTTAGAGTATAATCACAATAGGACGAGGGTATCTGTAAAGACAGCTCAAGAATAGAGGATAAACCTAACTTTTTAAAAAGCTCCTTGTCCTCTTCGTTTATCATTTTGCTTTTTTAAACTTTTTAAATACTCTTTGAAAATCAACCTCAACTTCACACTCATCAAATAAAAATTTATACTTTTCATTTGAAAAGACACCTTCAAGAGTATATTTTTTATCATCTAACTTATAAACTTTTGCTACAAGAGTTCGAGGATATATCAAAACATAAAAGGGGACTTTTTCATCTTGATATATCTCAAACTTTACCTTTTCATCTCTTCTTGCAGTAGCAGGGGATATAACTTCTACAACTATTTTAGGAGGTTTTGTTATGTAGTCATTTTCTTCATTGCAAATGAGCGCAACATCTGGTCTTAAAACATTTTCTTCATCTATGATGTAGTCAAGTTCATAAACAACCTCACACTCTTTGCACTTTTCTACTTCTGTATATAAAGCAAGAAGCATCTCTTTTGATACATTTTGATGAGCTTTCACAGGAGAAGGACTCATAGCTAAAGGATGCCCCTCTATTAACTCCCAATCCCCCTTCCACAGTTTATAGTCGTCATATGTATATCTTTCTATCACTACTGCTTTACTCATAATAAACTCCTCAAAGATATTATACCATAAATCCTACTTCTTTGTAACGATACTAAAACTTATATCATTTATTTCACTATGTTTTGCTATAAAGGAGTTTAAATCTTTAAGTTTTAACTCTTCAATCTTTTTTAAAACTTTTTTATTATGTTCAAGAGGCAAACCTTTATAAAAGAGCATAAAGGCATTGCTAAGTCTTTGTGAGAGAGTTTCATTTCTTAGAGGCTCACTTCCTAAGATAAACTTTTTAGCTCCATCAAGCTCTTTTTGTGTAACTCCATTTTTTACAAAGTTTTTTATTACCTCTTTTACTATCTTGATAGCTTCATCTTTATTTTCTATCTTTGTTTGAAGGTAACCTCTGTGTGAATGGTTTGTCATATTTATATACAAAGCACTATAAGCTGAGTATGCCAAACCTCTTTTTACTCTTATTTCCTCCAAAAGCCTACTTCCAAAGCCTCCAGCACCCAAGATAAAAGTAGCAACTCTTGCTTTATAATAATCCTCATCAGTAGAGTTTATATCATAGTCTGAGCCAAAGTAGATATATGCTTGTTTAGTATCTTTATAAACCTCTTTTGTTGTAGGAGTTTTAGTAGTTTTGAAAAATGGTAGTTTATCGCTTTTTCCAACTTTAAGATTTGATACTATATTTTTTATATACTCTTTTGCCTTTTTTTTATCCACATCTCCACCGATAACAACTACCAATCTTTTTAAAACTATATGATTTTTATAAAAATCCTCAACATCCTTTATCGTGATGCTTTCTATAGACTCTTTTGTGCCTATAAATGAGTGAGCCAAAGGGGTATCTGGAAATAGAATCTTCCTTAAATTTAATTCCGCGATATAATCAAAATCATCCTCTTTTTGTTTTATCATACTCTTACTTAAAAATTTTATCTTTTCAAGAGACTCTTTTGTAAAGTTAGGTTCATTTAAAAGTTTTGACAGTAGCTTAACCCCTTTTGGAAACTGCTCTTTTAAACTTCCCATCTCAAAAACAAATGTCTCGTTTCCTGTTGATGCACTAAGATTTATGGCACTATCTTCAAGTTTTCTTGCAAAACCAACTGCTCCGTCACTCTTTGTTCCTTCATTTATCATCGATGCAACAAACTTTGAAAGTCCCTCTTTTTTTCCACTAAAAAGATTACCGCTATTTTTAAAAACAAGTTGCATCGAAACTATAGGAAGGGAACTATCCTTTTCAAAAACAACTGGAACCCTAACTCCCTTTATTTCTATACTATCAACTACACTACTCAATAAAACTCCTTGTATGATTAATAATAAAAATAATAACCTTTTCATTTAAACACTTCCAAAATATTATATGCTGTATCCCTTTTTGCAGGAATTTCCCCTATATCCTTGATAAGCCTTATCATCTCTTCTTGATTCATCCTATTTACAGCTCCAGCAGCCGCCACAACATTTTCCTCCATCATCGTACTTCCTAAATCATTTGCTCCAAAAAGCAGTGCTAACTGTCCTATATAACTTCCTTGAGTAACCCAAGAGGATTGAATATTTTTAAAGTTATCAAGATAAAGCCTTGCTACTGCTAAGAGTTTAAGATATCTGTTTGATGATGCTTTAGAGATGACCAAACCTTTTTTATAAAGCTTAGTTGCAAGGGGTTGAAAACTCCACATAATAAATGCCCTAAATCCGCCAGTCTCATCTTGAAGCTCTCTTAAAACTCTAAAGTGTTCAACTATATCTTCATCACTCTCAACACTTCCAAACATCATAGTTGCTGTGCTTTTCATACCTATCTTGTGAGCCTCTTTATGCACCTTTAACCAATCCTTACTATCAAGCTTCTTTGGAGCTATGACATCTCTAACACTATCTACAAGTATCTCAGCTCCAGCTCCCGGGATACTAAAAAGCCCCTTTGCTTTAAGTCTTGTTAAAACCTCTTTATAACTTAGTTTTGAAATCTTTGCTATATAGTCTATCTCGATAGCAGAAAATCCATGTATGGTAATATCGGGATAATTTTTATTTATCCACTCCAAAAGCTCTTCATACCACTCTATCTTTAGCTTTGGATGCACTCCACCTTGAAAAAGTATCTGAGTTCCACCTATAGCTTGTAACTCCTCTATCTTTTTTCCTATCTCTTCAAAACTTAGCACATAGGCATCACTATCTTTTGTGTGGCGATAAAAAGCACAAAAGTTACAATCCACCCAACAGATATTTGTATAGTTTATATTTCTATCCACTACAAAAGTGGTTATCTTTTTTGGATGTAACTCTCTTTTTCTTTTTAGAGCCATTTCCCCCAAATCTTTTAAATTGGCATACTTTATAAGCTCTATGGCTTCTTTTTCGGTTAATCTATTCATAGAAGAGATTATATACTATTGTGTTTAAATTCAGGAACTATTTTTTTCAAAATAGTTATTTTATCCTCATCTTGTAGTAACTTTTCTATCTGTTTTTGAAGTTTATTTATGTTATAAGTTGTTGGTTTTGCTATCATAATAGAGTCATACTTTGTCTTTGCGTCAGCATCATTTATCAAAAGTTCTTCATATAGTTTTTCCCCTTTTCTAAGACCAGTAAAGACTATCTTGATATCATCTCTACCGCTAAGCTCACACATCTTTTTTGCAAGATCGACTATCTTAACAGGCTCTCCCATATCAAGGATAAAAAGCTCTCCTCCC
>CAZUPK010000094.1:0-3057 GCA_964622255.1 uncultured Campylobacterales bacterium | reverse complement strand
CAACATATATCGGCTTTTTAGATAGATTTAAAGCTTTTTGCTCCGCCTTTAAACTTTTACCACTCTTTTGTCCGCCAAAGTAGAGTATCTTCATAATAAAAAGCTTTCTACCTCTTTTGTTATAGACTCTTTTGTTAGGGAATTCAACTCTCCATAAACTAAACTTGCTCCAGCCCCCACTCCCTCTTTTGCCTCTCCTTTGTCATAAAGTTTTAGCGCAGGATGATTTGACAGGGAAAAGTCAAACTCGCTATAGTAAGCTTGAGCTTTAAAATCAAGCTGATTTAAGAGTGCTTTTATATCACTATTTTTATCTTCAGCTACCCATTTTGTGTGCAAAGTGCTATATTTTTACTTTTTAGTTCAAGTTTTTTTGCTTTTTTTATAGAGTTTATCACCAAAAGAAGTGAAGCCATCTGTGTCCCACCGGCTAAAACTATTTTTGCTTTTTTACTCATCCCAAAGACAAATCCGGCATAAAACACAAGCATATTGTCACCAACATTTGATAGTTTTTTAAAAATTCCATCACCTCTTTTTACTCTATTTAGAGCTTTGTTTATCGTCTCTTTCTTTATAGAATTTGGAGAATCTTTAAAAGAGCTACTAAAAAATCCATCCGTTTTATACCCCAAAGCTTTTACAGTAGCCTCTGCCGTAGTAGTTCCAGAAGGTGTGCTTTCTGCTAAGATGAGATAATCACTCTTTAACTTATAGCTTTTAGCAAACTCTCTTCCTAACTTAAAAAGTTTTTTTGCCTTTATACCTGCTCCCTCATCTATCCTACCACTTGGTAAAATACCAAACTTATACACTTTAAAGTGTTTTAAAGAGGGTTTTTTCTTTAACCCTAAGTCTAAAAACTCTAATGTTTTAAAAGGTTTTAACTGATGAATAGCTCTTGTGATGAGGGCTGGAGTAGGAACTCCCTTTGGAGTCTCTGCCACTTTTGGCATACTTCTAACCTCTCCTACTGCTAAAAACTCACAATCTAAAACAGGAGTCAAATGGATAAATCCCAAAATCCCAGCTTGTGTGATACCCTCAATATCTGAAGTTTTAGTATAGCTTAAAGCCAACATAAAAGAGGCACTCTTTCCTCTTAAGGACTCGATAAAATCTTTTTTTCCTACTATCGTTTTCATAAATATCCTCCTTTAAACTAAGTTTAATAGCAAAAATAAACTAGCATTTTGTCCTATGGTCAAGTGGTAGTTTATCAAAAATATATGCATACATAGGAACATAAACCAAAGTTAATAAAGTTCCTATAAGCAATCCACCTACGGCAACATCAGCCAATGGAGATAACCTTTCTAAACCTATGGCTTGTTCTAAAGCAATAGGAATCATTCCTGCAATTGTTCCAAAAGCTGTCATCATAACAGGGCGAAATCTTACTTTTACTGATTCTAAAGCACTTTCAAAAGGAGTTTCACCTTTTGCTCTATAATTTTGGTAAAAATCGATAAGTAAAACAGCATTTTTTATAATTATACCAAAAAGTAAAAGTATTCCTAAAAGGCTTGGCATACAACTTGGTTTATGGAAAAAGAGCATACTCCAACTTGCACCTATCATCGATAGTGGTAAGACTATTATCATAATAAAAGCCATTCTTACAGATTTATAAATCGCTATTAAACTCATTATAAGTATTGTGATACCAAGTCCTATAGCCTTTATCATCCTTTTAAAACTATCATTTAACTGTGATATATCACCTGCTTGAGTAATTTTTATATTATCTGTTTTTAAAGTTTGAATATTTGATATAGTATCATTTGTTAGATGAGTAACCGGTCTTTTGGCACGATAACCGTTTACATCTAAGCTATAAAGCATTTTATCTCTTTCGATTTTCGCATAAGTGAAATTTTCTTTTATTTTAGCTAACTTACCAAGAGGAATTTCACCAAATTTAGTCGTTATAGGAAGAAGTTTTAAAGTTTGGATATTTTTTGAAAACTTACCTTTTAAATATATCCTTATATATTGGCTATTCATAGATGTTAGATTGCCGTTTATACCTACTATTTCCCCTTTTATAGGTAGTTGCATAGCTATTTGATAAGGAGTTATACCATAACTTAGTGCGAGATTTTTGTCTATATCAAGTTTTATCTCTCTAAAATCCTTATCCCAACTTGTTGAAACCGATTTTAAACCTTTTATCTTATATAAAGAGGTTGCTATTTTATGTGAAAGTGATGTTAAACCATCTACATAAGCAGAGCTTAATCTTACATCTACAGTAGCTTTTATAGAACTCAATGCTGTTGCTCCAAAATCAAATACATCATCTCTTTTTATTCCTTCTATTTGAAAAATTTTATCTCTTATAATATCTTCAAGTTCCCAAATAGTCTTTTTCCTTTTAAATCTATTAACACAATTTATAGTGATGGTGGCTTCTGCTGGAAGATTTCCACTTCCTAAACTAAGAACTCCAGGTTCAGAACCAAAAGCCACAGAACTTGTTTTTACCCAAGGTTGTGAATGTAACCATTTTAAAAATGGTTTTATTTTTTTTTGGGCATTATCAACTGTTTCATTTGAGCTAAATGCAATTTGTGCTTTTATGATGCCGGTATCCATAGGAGGCATAGTATCTTTTCCTATGGTAGGCATAATATTTTTTAAACTTAAAACTAAAGTTATGATAGCAATGGCTGTTATAAACATTCTTCTTATAAACCAAAATTTGCCATTTGAAAATCTAATAATACTTAGATATGGATTTACAAGTTTTCCTATACTATTTTGATATAATTTTTCAAAAAATTTTTCAATTTTTGTCTTTTGAGTTCCATTTTTATAAAAAGTCATTCTACCATCATAAGTTGAATCATTATGTGTAAAAAGATTTGAAAATATTAATCCATCTATATTTTTATTGAATGTATAAATCCTGACTGATGTTTCAGTAGTATTTGTTGTAGTTAATTCAGTATCATCTATTAATGTGAATCCATCTTGCTCTTCGTACCCTTCTTCGACGTCTGTGAAGTTCTGGTTCACTTCATCAGCTTCAGCTACTGTTCCGTTTGTAAATAT
>CAZUPK010000093.1:0-6310 GCA_964622255.1 uncultured Campylobacterales bacterium | reverse complement strand
TTAAAAAAAGATATATTTTTTATGTATTGATAATATAACTCTATTTTTGTTGGTAAAATAGTTTTTATATATGCTTTTTCTTTATCACGATAAGAAGAGAGGACTTCTTCTTCATTACGATACTCTATGGCTGCCAAATCTGTAATACCAGGTTTTATAGATAAAATCTTTTTATAATCTTCTTGAAAAAGATCAACATATTTTTTAACTTCAGGTCTAGGTCCTACCAAACTCATATCACCTTTTAAAACATTTAGTAGTTGTGGTAACTCATCTATCTTTGTTTTTCTTATAAATCTTCCTACTTTTGTTATACGAGGATCATCTTTTGAAGTTATTTGCAAACCTTTCTCATTTTTCATAGATCTAAATTTGTATAAATCAAACTCTTTAAAACCCTGCCCTACTCTTTTTTGAATATAAAATATATCTCCTTTGGAAGTAACTTTTATCAAAACAGCTACTATTATAAAAAGAGGTGAAAGTAAAAGTAAACCACATAAAGAAAGCACTATATCAAATACTCTCTTCCCCTTCTTTTTATAAAAACTACTCTGCATATTCTAATACTTTTTCTATGATATACTCAACTTCATCATCTTTTAAATCTGGATATATAGGCAGAGACAAAGATTTTTCAAATACTCTATTTGCTACTGGATAATCACTCTCTTTATATCCATATTTTGATTTATAATAACTCATTTTATGGATAGGGATAAAGTGAACAGAACTATTTATACCACTATCTTTTAAATCTTGATAAAGTTTATCTCTGTTATTTACCTTTATCACATAAAGATGATGACTACTTCTTCTATCCTCTTTAAGTTTTAAAACCTCTATACCATTTTCTATAAAAGCTTTATCATACTTTTTTGCTATATCTTCTCGTTTATCTCTCATCCATTCAAGCTTTTTAAGTTGAACTAATCCTAAAGAGGAAGTTATATCTGTTGGATTATATTTATTACCATTATCAACAATATCATACATCCAACTTCCACCACTATACCTATCCCAAACATCACGACTTATACCATGAAGCCTATTTATCTTGATATTTTTTGCATATTTGTTATAATTTGTCGTAGCCATACCACCTTCTCCTGTGGAAAGTGTTTTTGTGGCATAAAAACTAAAACATGTTATATCACTGTTAAGATTTCCTATTATCTTATTATGATAGAAACTAGGAAGTGCATGAGCGGCATCTTCTATAACTTTTAGATCGTATTTTTTTGCTATACTTAAAATCTCATCCATATCACAAGGTTGTCCTGAAAAATGAACAGGAATGATTGCTCTAGTTTTATCTGTTATAAGATTTTCTATTTTAGAAACATCAATATTATGTGTATCATATTCTATATCACAAAGAACAGGTTTTGCTCCAAAATATGTTACCACTTCTGCAGTAGCTACAAAAGTAGTTGTTGGAACTATTACCTCATCTTCACTATTTAATCCTATAGCTTTTAGCGCAAGATGAAGTGCTGCTGTTGCACTATTTAGTGCTATGGCTTCAGTTGAACCTATATACTCTTTAAACTTATCTTCAAACCTCAAGGTTTTTGGTCCCATAGTTAACCAACCCGATTTTAAAGAGTCTATAACTTCATCTATTTCCTCTTGTGTCGTATGTGTTTTATGAAAAGGGATATTCATCACTACCTCTTCAACTTAAAAACTTTTACTAAAGGTGTCATAATAACTGGTTCAAACAAATCTTTATCATACTTTTCCAAAACAAACATTTGAACAAATGTGCTGTTATACATCCTTTTATCTAAGACTAATATTTGATGATAATTTTTCATTACTATCATAAAAATATTACTTTGTGGATATAACTCTTTTTTAAAAACTTGTAATTTTCCACTTTTATCATATTCAGTGATAGTTATACTATTTAAAGGTATTTGACTTCTACCCAATCTTAACATACTATTCTTTTTATTTAATGCTATACCATTTCCCAAATCTAAAAGTTGAGAATTTTCTCTAAAATTTTTACTAATGTAAAAGAAAGTATTATACTTTTTATTTCCATTTTCTAAGTCTATGTTACTAAAAAGATCTATAGTTGGAAAGATATTTAACATCCTATTTGGCAAATACAGATATATATCTCTAGTTTTTCTAGGAAGTTTAAAATCATCTTTTTTTAACTCTTTTAAAAATTGATTTGGATTTTTATCTTTAAAGAGTTCTGTTGCAATGGGTGCATATCCTAACTTTTCTTTTTCATATTTTTCAACCGAAAGCCTTGCTAGATTTAAGGTTTCTTGAGGAGAATTTGTAGTCAATATCTCTGATATGATAAAATTATCACGATGATGCTTACCACCATCTATCAATGTATTTGTATTTGAGTAATACCAAATAGGATAGCCATAGTCCCACCAAGTAAGTGTATAATCTTTAGGATTTGAGATTTGTCTTAGCTTGTCTAAAACAGTAACCTCTTGTTTTGTAAAAACTGTAGGCACTTTATAACCTATGATATGTTTTATATTTGGATATATCATCAGGATAGCTACTGCTAAAATTAAAATATTTCTTGTTAATTCATTGTGTATAAATTTATCAAATATAAAATAAAAAAGATAAACTGCCCCAATAGACATAGCAGGTATAGCATATACTGTAAATCTTAAACCACCTATATATGCAAAAAAACCTATAGCTATAAGTGGTAAAAATAGCAAAAACTCTCTTTTTTTAAAAACCAATACTATATAACCTATAACACCAAGTATAAAAGTTATAATAGAACCTGATATACGATTTGCAAAAGTTTCAAAAGGGATTTTCCCAGCTTCCCTTATAGTCTGTGCAACATCATAAAAATGGATACTTTTTCCCTCTATCCCTGTTGTTGTGTACCAATTTATCTTTGATAAAATTAATGAATAAACATCTGAAAAGATTGCAAATATAGCTAATGATAATAAAGCTGTATAAATCAAATACTTTTGTTTGATATTTACTTTAAATGAGGAAAAATAAACAATACTTAATAAAATAACTTTTAATATCAATGCTATTTCAATAAGTGATATACTAAATAAAATAATAGCTAAATAAAAAGATTTCTCTTTTCTTAAAGTAAACCCACCATAAACTATAGACATAACAAAAAGTGCACCTATCGCAGCATATCCTTGAGGATAAAACACAACATAAAATGCTGTTATAATAGTTGCTATAAAAGAGGATAAAGACTCATTTTTAACAAAAAACCTTATCATAAAGTAAAGTATAAACATAGGAAATACTAAAGCATACATATCAGTATCAAAGTATCCTATCATTGTTCTATTGTAAAAACTCCAAGTTATTGAAGCTAAAAGTGCAGATAAAAATCCAACAAAAGTTAGTTTAAACAGTCTTAATATCAATATGATAGGTATAACTATCAAACTAGAGATAAAAGCAGGAGCATATAGTATAATAGTATCTAATGAAAAAGGCAATATTTTTGCAAGAAAATATATACTATAAATCGTCCCAGGATAGGTATCCAAAGCAAGTGGTAGGATTTGATTTGGTTGATTTGAAGAAAATAAAAGGTTTTTCACAACTGTTGCAAAATAGTAACCATCATTTGTATTTATCATCAATTGATTATTCCAATAAAACTCACTAAAATCTTTAAACTGATAAACCCAAATATATCTTATCGCAATCGAAAATAGATATGCAAATATGATATATAGTAAAACCTGCCTATTTTTAATATTTTCTTCATCAAATGTAAACATTATATCTCCTCTATCTCCTGTATAAATTTTTCAGTTATTTGTTTATAAGTATGATTTTCAATAACATATTTATAGCCATTTTCAGACATTTTTTTCAGTTTTTCATCACTTAAACTATATAGTTTTATAATACCATCTGCTATCTCTTTAGGATTATTTGAGTCAACCTGAAATCCTGATTTTGATAACTTAACTATACTATTTTTATCATTTATAGCATATAAAACTGGTTTTTTTGCATATAAATACTCATATAGTTTATTTGGGGAAACTCCATATTCAAAAATTTTTTTATTTTGCAAACCGATATAGCATATATCAAAATATTGTAATAAACTTTGAATTTCATCTTTTGGAATAGGCTCTAAAAGTAAAACATTTTCTAAATTTTCTTTTTTTATAATATCCTCTATATTTTTTTTATTTTTACCATCTCCCACTATTAGTAACAATATATTTTTATATGCTTGTAAATATTTTGCAGATTTTACAAAGTTTTCCAAATAATTTGCAATACCTATAGTACCTGCATCTCCAACTATAAATCTATCTTTTGGTATAAGTTTTCTTGTATTATGATTTAACTCTTTTTTAACTTTATAGTCCTCTAAACATATTCCATTTGGTATATATCTATATTTTTCCTTTTTTAAACCAAGAGTTTTTAAATATTCATAAGAATTTGATAAAACTGATATTGTTAATTCAGACTTTTTCAATGCAAAATTTGTAAATCTTTGCATAAACCATATAAACGGGTGCCACTTACTGTAACCGCCAAGCTCCACCAAAGAGAGTGGCCATATATCTTTTATCTCATATATAAGTTTTGCTTTATATTTTTTTGCAAAAAAGTATGCAGGGAGTATCAAAAAAGGAGCCATTGGAGATGCTATGATAAAGTCTGGTTTTTGCATACTGTCTATAGGTAAAGAAAAAAGTTTTTTAACAAATATAAACCACTTTAAAACTCTTTTTATATCTGTAGAACTTTTATAAGAAGGAACCTTAACCCATATATATTCAATCCCATCAATATTTTCAAAAGTATATTCACCAGTTATATTTGGCAGTTTTTTAAAAAGATGCATATATGATGCTGTAACAATATATACTTTATACCCCTTTTTTACAAGTTCCCTTGAAATATAATAATTTCTATACTCCATCCCATGATAAGGACTTCCTGCATAGTCATTAAAAATCCATATACATTTACTCATAATCTAACAACTCTTTTATTATTTTTTCACTAGCTTTACCATCACCATAAAGACTGGTTAATTGGTTATTGGTATATTGGTATATTGGTGTATTGGTATATTGGTGATATGTGTCTATAATCTTTTCTTTGTTTGCTCCTACTAGTTTATTTGCTCCTATATCTACTAGCTCTACCCATTCTGTTTCATCTCTTAAAGTTATGCAAGGTTTTTTAAAAAAATATGCCTCTTTTTGGAGTCCTCCACTATCAGTTACAACCATATTACAGTTTTCAAGTAACCATACCATTTCAAGATATCCTACAGGGTCTATAATTATTAAGTTTTTGGTTTTTAGTTTTTGGTTTTTGGTTTGAAAATAGTATGAGTTTGTTTCTTTACTAAAAACTAACAACCAAAAACTAGAAACTATTTTCCTTGTTCTTGGGTGAAGTGGTAGTATTATTTGAGTATCTTTTGCTATTTCAGATAATGCTTCAAAAATAGACTTTAATCTTTCAATATTATCTGTATTTTCTGCTCTATGAACTGTGCAAAGTATATATTTTTTTTCAAAATTACAAGATGGTTTTTGAGATAATTTTTTGTAAAATAAAGCTCCATCATACATAACATCTCCACTTTTAACTATCTTACATCCAAAATTTTTAAACCCCTCATTTTTAAGATTTTCTACAGCCTTATTAGTAGGACAAAAAAGTATAGTGCTTACTCTATCAGAAAGTATCCTATTTACCTCTTCTGGCATATCCATATTAAAAGATCTCAAACCTGCTTCTATATGAGCCAACTTTATATGAAGTTTACTAGCTACTATAGCACCTGCTAGGGTTGAATTTGTATCTCCATAAATAAGTATCCAGTCAGGCTTCTCTTTTAAAGCTACCTCTTCTATTTTTTCTATCATTTGACCTGTCATAGCTCCGTGAGATTTACCACCAATACCAAGAAAATAATCTGGCTTAGGTAAATGAAGCTCTTCAAAAAATACATCACTCATATTGGTATCATAGTGTTGTCCTGTATGGACTATGATTTCGGTTATTGGTTGCTGGTTTCTGGTTTTTAGTTGTTTGTTATTACTAGAAACTGAGCAATTATATTGCTCTATCGCTCTACTTACATTTCCTGCTTTTATAAACTGTGGTCTAGCTCCAAGTATTGTTAATATTTTCATTTTTCCAACTTTTTATATAGATTTATAATTTTTTGCGAGATTTTTTGCAATTTATAAAATAATAAAAATACATTTTTTTTAAGAACCCCAATAAATTTTATTAAATTTTATTAATTTAAAGCCGGATTTATAGATAGTGATAT
>CAZUPK010000092.1:0-5041 GCA_964622255.1 uncultured Campylobacterales bacterium | reverse complement strand
GTCATATTTAAACTGCTCTTTTTTCATAAGGCATATATTATCTAATCTTCTATTAAAAATAGCGCTATTTCATCTGCGAGAAAAAAGTTGTTGTTGTAGAGTTTGTTGTTTTTTATAAATATCTTGTTTTCTTTTAGAAGTAGGTTGACTTTTTTACCATCTAAAATATCGAGAGATACTCCTACCTTACTTCTAAGTCCTAAAAAAATTTTTTCTATTTTTATATCTCTAGGTAAGAGTTGCTCTGTTTTTTGATATAGAGGGTTTTTTATATAGTTTTGAACATTTTGCAGTGGGTAAAATCTTTTATCTTTAAAAAATCCTACCGCACCAGCTCCTATGCCTATATAGTCTTTTAGTTGCCAATATCCTAAGTTATGTTTTGAGTGGTAAATACCAAAATTTGAGATTTCATATTGAGGAAATATTTTTTTTATCTTATCTATAAACCAAAAGCTTAAAGTCTCATCATCTTTTGGAGTTATATTATTATGATAAAATTTTGTTGCTTTTTCTATGGTCAAAGAGTATGAACTTAGATGGTTTATAGGAAGTGAAAATGCTAAGTTTAAATCCTTTTGCAAAAGCTTTTTGCTATCGTGATTGGTATCATATATAAGATCTAAAGAGATATTTTTTATGCCTATATTGTGTGCATTTTCTATAGCTTTTATAGCATCATCTTTTGTATGGTTTCTTCCTAAATATTTTAGTTTATTGCTATCAAAACTTTGAACTCCGAAACTAACTCTGTTTACTCCTAACTCTTTCATCTTTCTTAGCCACCTTTTTGTAGCTGAGTTTGGGTTAGCTTCTATTGTAAACTCTACATCACTTTTAAGATAGGGTTGTATAGCTTTTATAAACTCTTTATAAAGCTTAGGCTCAACAGTTGATGGGGTTCCACCACCTATAAAGATGGTTTCTATAGAGTTTTTTTCTGCCTTAAACTTTTTTAATTCATAATTTAACTGTTTTATGATTGCCTTAAAGTATGCATTTTTTAAATACAAAAGGTCAGTATATGAGTTAAAAGAGCAGTAAAAACACCTACTATCACAAAATGGGATATGAAGATATAAAAGCAAGAGTGAAATCCTTAAACTATTTGTGATATTATAGTATAAAAAAATAAGGAAATGCAAGTGAGTGAAAAAATATACAGACCTAATGTTGCTGCTATTATATTCTCTTCAAAGTATCCTTTTGAGTGCAAAGTTTTTATAGCAAATAGAAATGACTATAAAAATGATGTTTGGCAGTTCCCTCAAGGTGGTATAGATGAGGGAGAGACTCCCAAAGAAGCTCTTTTTAGGGAATTAAAAGAGGAGATAGGAACAAATGAGATTGAAGTTATAACCGAGTATCCCAAATGGCTTAGTTATGATTTTCCTCCCAAAGCGAAAGGGAAAATGTATCCTTTTGATGGGCAGACTCAAAAGTATTTTTTAGTTAAGTTGAAAAAGGGTGCAAAGATTAACTTAGCCACAAAAAAGCCAGAGTTTAAAGAATACAGGTTTGTTGAAGCAAAAGATGTTTTAGATAGAGTTGGAGATATGAAAAAAGCCATATATAAGGAGGTTTTGACCTATTTTAGAAGGAATGGGTATATATAGATGTTAATAGTTCAAAAGTTTGGTGGGACGAGTGTTGGAGATTTAGAAAGAATAGAAAATGTTGCAAAAAGGGTTGCTAAAACAAAAGATGCTGGAGATGATGTTGTAGTTGTAGTTTCAGCTATGAGTGGGGAGACAAATAAACTCATCTCTTATGCTGAATATTTTTCAAAAACACCTATAAAGAGAGATTTGGATCTTCTTTTAAGTTCCGGTGAAAGGGTTACTTCAGCACTTTTAGCTATAGCTTTGAATGAGATAGGTTATGATGCCATCTCTTTTTCGGGTAGAAAAGCGGGTATTTTAACAGACAGTAAACATACTAATGCAAGGATAGAGAGTGTAGATACATCAGCAATGAAAAAGGAGTTATCTAAAGGAAAGATTGTGGTTGTTGCAGGTTTTCAAGGAGTTAATAAAAATGGAGAAGTTACAACTTTAGGTAGAGGGGGAAGTGATCTTAGTGCAGTAGCACTTGCAGGAGCTTTAAAAGCAGATCTTTGTGAAATATATACGGATGTTGATGGTGTTTATACAGCCGATCCTAGGATAGAACCCAAAGCTAAGAAGATAGATAAGATCTCATATGAAGAGATGTTAGAGTTTGCATCTATGGGAGCAAAAGTTTTACAAAATCGCTCAGTTGAACTTGCTAAAAAGTTAAATGTAAACTTAGTGACAAGGAGTAGTTTTAACGATAATAAGGGAACACTAATAACAAAGGAAGAAAATATTATGGAAAAACCAATTGTAAGTGGTGTAGCACTTGATAAAAATCAAGCGAGAGTTACTTTAAGAGGTGTAAAAGATAAACCGGGAATTGCATCAGAGATATTTTCTGCACTTGCTGATAAAAATATAAATGTAGATATGATTATCCAAAATGTAGGTCATGATGGGACAGCGAACTTAGGTTTCACTGTCCCTCAAAATGAGTTGGAAAATGCTAAAAAAGTTATGGAAGAGTTAAATCCCGCAGAGCTTTTAGAGTATGACTCCGATATAGCAAAAGTTTCTATAGTCGGTGTTGGTATGAAGTCTCACAGTGGAGTTGCAAGTGTTGCTTTTACTGCCTTAGCTAAAGAAAATATAAACATAGAGATGATAAGCACAAGTGAGATAAAGATTTCTATGGTTATAGATGAAAAGTATAGTGAACTTGCTATTAGAACTTTGCATAAAGCATATCGTTTGGATGAGTAATGCATATGGAAACTCTCTCCTCTTTTACTCTAGATCTTATAAGAGAGTATGGAGCAAATCTTAGTTGGATGGAGGAAAGGAGGTTTGATTGGGTTGGCATTTTACAACCTATGCTTAAAAGGGTGGTTGATGCTAAAACTATTCTTATTATAACTGATAAGGATAGGGCTTGGTTAAACGACTATATTATTACAAAATTAAACCGCTCCTTTTTGGAAAGACCTCTTCTTCCGGTTTTATCTTTAGAAACCATTTTTCCAAAACTTGATAGTATAAGAGAAAGTGAACACTTTGAGCTTTTGGAGGATATGTTAAATCTTTCTTTTCCAAATGGATATACCTACTTTTATATAGGAGAAGGTAGTAATCCAAGAGCAAATCTTCCCAAAAGAGACGAAAATTCTTTTATGTGGCTTTTAGATGAAAAAAACCCAAATGCTTTTTATCTAAGTAGTAAAGATGAGTTTTTAGACCAAAAACTTCTTTCACTTGTGAGGCTCCTTGACAAAAGTATAGATGCAGCACTATTTATGGAAGTGGATTTAGAGAGTTTGGTATGACTTCAAAGATAGTAAGCTGTGAAGATTTGGAGTTTGCTAGAGAGAGTGTTTATGGGTCTATAGAGTCAAAGCTAAAAAAGAGGTTCTATCGAGATGATTTTAAAATTGATGATGCTAAGGAGGTTATCAAAGAGGCTTATATAGCAGAGAGCCAGACAAAGTATATCTTTGTATCGGCATATAGTTTTAACATATATGCTCAAAATTCACTTTTAAAACTTTTAGAAGAACCGCCTAAAAATATAGTATTTATCCTTATAGTTAGAACAAAATCGGTGCTTTTGCCCACTATAAGATCCAGACTTTCACTTGAGATACTTAAAGTAAAAAGAAGTGAGTTTAAACTTGGTATAGACTTAAAATATATGGATTTTAATGATATCTTTAACTTTTTAAAAGAGCATAGGTTTGAGAAAAGAGATGACTTAAAAAAGATAGTAAGTGCTATCATAAAGAGTGCTATTACTGAGTTAAAATTAGAGTTTTTAGAGAGTGAATTGGAGATGTTTGATAAGCTACTTATCTTAAGTGACTTAAATAGTAGAAGTCAAAGTATCTTGGCATATCTATTACTACTTATATATAGGAGGACAAATGGTAAAAAGAGTAGATAGTAAAAGTGACTTTAAAAAGTTGTGTTTAAAGATTGGTAGCACAAAAGAGGGAATAGCTATTATGGAAGAAAAATCAAATCTCTACTACTTCTATGTAAACTCTCTAAAAACTCCAGCCTGTAACATACTAAAACAAGAACTGCTATCCATAGGAGCAGAAGTTGCTGTTGGAAGAGGAGTTATAAACTGTGTAAATAAGACAAGTGACGCTTTGATGGTTGTAAATAAAAAGCAGTTAAAACTAGCTATCAAAAAACTTTCAAAACAACCCTTTGGTTTAAAAGAGTTGGCAAAGAGTTTAAAAGAGCATCTGAATGAAAATAGTTTTGATGTAAAGATAATGGGTGTTATAAATGCAAATGATGATAGTTTTTATCAAAAGAGCTGTTTTAGCGGAAGTGAAGCGATAAAGAAGATATTTATTTTGATAGAAGAAGGTGCAGATATTATAGATATAGGAGGGGTTAGTTCTCGTCCAGGAAGTGAATATGTTGGAGAAGAAGAGGAGTTTAAAAGAGTAAAGCCTATCATAGATGAGGTTTACAGTAAGAGGCTTTTTGAAAAAGCTATATTTAGTTTAGATAGTTTTTCTCCAAAGTGTCTAAGATATGCACTCAATAGAGGGTTTAAGATAGTAAATGACATAACGGCTTTAGAGAATGATGAAGTTGCAAAGTTAGCCGGAGAATATAAGGCAAAAGTTGTTTTGATGCATAAAAAGGGTAGCACAAAAGATATGCAAAAAAATCCTTTCTATCACGATGTTATCTTAGAAATTGATGAGTTTTTTAAAAAGAGGATAGAAAAAGCAAAAAATTTTGGGATAGATGATATAGTTTTAGATATCGGAATAGGTTTTGGTAAGAGACTTGAGGATAACTTAAATCTTATAAAAAATCTTGAACACTTTAAAAAGTATGGATATGAACTTTTAGTTGGAGCTAGTAGAAAATCTATGATAGATATGATAACTCCATCAAAGGTTGAGGAGAGATTGGCAGGAAGTTTGACTTTGCATCAAGAGGCTATAAACAGAGGTGCTTCTATC
>CAZUPK010000091.1:0-15912 GCA_964622255.1 uncultured Campylobacterales bacterium | reverse complement strand
GATGTTAAATCTTTTTGTTATCAGTGGATATACAAATGCTCTTAATCTAGTAGATGGTCTTGATGGACTTGCAGGAAGTATATCTTTGATTATATTTGCTACCTTTTTATATCTTGGTATAAGATTTGAAGATATCTTTGTTATAAATATATCTCTATCTTTTGTGGTTTTTATAGTTGCATTTTTGCTATTTAATTGGTATCCATCTAAGATTTTTATGGGTGATAGCGGTTCACTTCTTTTAGGATTTGTTATATCTATAGTTGCTATAAAACTAACTAAGCATATAAGTATAACTACTGTGCTTTTCTTAGCAGGACTCCCTGTCATAGACACTATGATTGTTATGATAAGAAGAATCAAAAACGGGCTTTCGCCTTTTTCCGCTGATAAATCACACAGCCACCATATACTTCAAAAAAGACTTAATTCCATACCCAAAACTGTTTTTGCTATGAGTTTTATACAAATAATCCTATCTTTTGTAGGCATCCTTCTTCTTGAGCAAAACAATATGCTAATACTACTGCTTTTTATAGCCGTAACATATAACTTTTATAGAATTTTAGAGCAAAAAAATATTCACAAAAATGGTGACCCGTAGGGGACTCGAACCCCTGTTGCCGGCGTGAGAGGCCGGAGTCCTAACCGCTAGACGAACGGGCCACAGTCTAAAATCAAGACATACTTCATTAGGACTACGAGAGTATATCAAAAAAAGCTTAAACTCTTCTTTGATACTCCTCATATCCAAACTTTTTTACAACTTTTATATCTCCATCATCTTTTTTTATAGCAAGATTGGGAAGTTTTATGCCGTTGAAAGTTGTATTTTTTACTATGGTATAGTGGATTTGATCTTTAAATATAATAGTATCCCCAACTTTTAAAGGCTTATCAAAAGAGTAATCTCCCATAATATCCCCTGCAAGACAAGTATTTCCGGTAAGTCTATAAGTGAACTCTTTTTCTCCTACTTTTCCTGCTCCCTCAACCTCTGAGCGATACGGCATAATAATAGTATCTGGCATATGAGCTTCGGCTGAAGTATCTAAGATGGCTATCTTCATACCATTTTCAACTATATCCAAAACAGTTGCATACAGATCTCCCGTTTGCCAACCTACAGCTTCTCCTGGTTCTAAGTAAACTTCCACTCTATATCTTTGTTTAAAATCCTTTATAAGTCTTATAAGTTTTTGCACATCATAACCTTTTTTAGTTATATGATGTCCTCCTCCAAAATTTACCCATTTTAGTCCATTTATAAACTCTCCAAACTTTTTTTCAAATCCTTTTAAAACCTCTTCAAGCTTATTGGCTCCTTGTTCACAGAGTGTATGAAAGTGAAATCCCTCTACTCCATCTAACTCATCTTTTAAAAAGTTTTTTTTGGTAATGCCAAGTCTTGAATAGAGTCCGCAAGGGTTATATATCTCCTTTGGTGATGCTGAAACTTCTGGATTTAGCCTTAGTCCTATACTTACCCTTTTTTCTAAAGCCTTTTGTTTAAACTTTTTTAGCTGAGCAAATGAGTTAAACACAATATGATTTGATATATCAAGTATTTCATCTATCTCATCATCTTTAAAAGCTGGTGAGTATGTGTGAACCTCTTTTTGAAACTTCTCATAAGCTAACTTTGCTTCGTGCAAACCACTTGCACAGCATCCATAAAGATATTTTCTAACAAGAGGAAAACTTTCACTAAAAGCAAATGCTTTAAGTGCTAAAAGCATCTTTGCTTTGCTTTGTTTTTGAACATAATCTAAAAGTTCAAGATTTTTTCTTAGTTTTTGCTCTTCCAAAAGATAATATGGAGTCTTTAGCACTTTACCCCCCTTTTTTTTTGATATGACAACATTACAACTTTTTGACTATACTACACCATAGTATAGCTTCTGTCTGTGAACATTGTTATGAACAAACTTGTAAAACTATAAATATGATACACCATCAAACCTAGGTTAAGGTATGATAAAGAGTATATTATTTGTTTGTGTGAACTATCCAATCTCTAAAGAAGATTGTGCCTCCTTGTTTGAGTTTGCCCATAGAAAAATCTTGCTTACTGACAATCCCAAATAGGGATTTTACAGAGGTAAAACTCCAACCCATCCCCATAGGTCTTACATACTCATCTCTAAAGGCGTTACTTTCGACAGTTCCTGCTGTAGATAAGAGTATTATAGCAAACAATAGATACAAAATCAAGGCATTCATCCCAACGACCAAAGACTATTGTGATTTTTGCTAAGAGTTATTAAAAAATATTTGTTGTTCTCATCTTAGTGTCAAACAAGGTTATAAGTAACTTTCGCTACAATGCGAAAAAATCAAAACAATAGGATAAATATAACAATGAAAGAGATAAGAAATATTGCAGTTATAGCCCATGTTGACCACGGTAAAACTACATTGGTTGATGAGCTTTTAAAGCAGTCAGGAACTTTTGATGAGCATAAACAAGTTGATGAAAGAGTTATGGATAGCAATGACCTTGAAAAAGAAAGAGGTATAACAATACTTTCTAAAAATACCGCTATTACTTACAAAGACTTCAAAATAAACATCATCGACACTCCAGGCCATGCTGACTTTGGTGGAGAGGTTGAGAGGGTTTTAAAGATGGTTGATAGTGTTTTACTTCTTGTTGATGCACAAGAGGGAGTTATGCCTCAAACTAAATTTGTTGTAAAAAAGGCACTAGAACTTGGGCTAAGACCAATAGTAGTAGTAAACAAGATAGATAAACCAGCAGGAGAGCCTGATAGAGTTGTTGATGAGATATTTGACCTATTTGTTGCACTTGATGCTACAGATGAACAGTTAGAATTTCCTGTGGTTTATGCGGCTGCAAAACTTGGATATGCAAAACTAAGCCTTGATGATGATAATGATAATATACTACCTATACTAGACACTATCATAGAACATGTTCTAGCTCCAAGTGGAAGTGTTGAAAATCCTTTACAGCTTCAAGTTTTCACACTTGACTACGATAACTTTGTAGGGAAAATAGGAGTAGCAAGAATCTTTAACGGAAAAATAACAAAAAATCAAGCTGTAACTTTAGTAAAAGCTGATGGTGAAAAAGTAAATGGAAGGATCTCAAAACTCATAGGTTTCCACGGACTTGATAGGATAGATATAGATGAAGCTATAAGTGGAGATATAGTTGCTGTTGCGGGATTTGAAACTTTGGATGTTGGAGATACTTTAGCAGATCCAAACAACCCTGTAGCACTTGATCCTCTACATATAGAAGAGCCGACTCTTTCGGTTATTATGAGTGTAAATGATTCTCCACTTGCTGGAACAGAGGGGAAATATGTAACTTCTAACAAAATAGCCAAGAGACTTGAAGCTGAGATGCAAACAAATATAGCTATGAAATATGAGCCTAGTGGAGAAGCTAGTTTTAAAGTAAGCGGTAGAGGTGAGTTGCAGATAACTATACTTGCTGAAAATATGAGAAGAGAAGGCTTTGAGTTTAGTTTAGGAAGACCAGAAGTTATTATAAAAGAGGAAAATGGTGTAAAAATGGAGCCTTATGAACATCTTGTTATAGATGTGCCGGATAAGTTTACAGGAACTGTTATAGAAAAACTTGGTAGAAAAAAAGCTGAGATGACTTCTATGACTCCAACAGGAGATGGACAAACAAGGATAGAGTTTGAAATACCTGCTCGTGGACTTATAGGATTTAGAAGTCAGTTTTTAACAGATACTAAAGGTGAAGGTGTTATAAATCATTCGTTTTTAGAGTATCGTCCCCTAACAAGTGGAGTTGAGAGTCGTATGAACGGTGCTTTAGTTTCTATGGAAAATGGAGAGGCACTTGGATATTCTATATTTAACTTGCAAGAAAGAGGTATTATGTTTATCAAACCTCAAGACAAAGTCTATGTTGGTATGATTGTGGGTGAGCATAATAGAAGCAATGACTTGGATGTAAATCCTATAAAAGGAAAACAACTATCAAATGTTCGAAGTAGTGGTGCAGATGAAGCTATAAAACTTGTTCCACCAAGAGTTCATACACTTGAGAGTGCTTTGGAGTGGATAGAGGAAGATGAGTTGGTTGAAGTAACACCAAAAAGTATAAGAATAAGAAAGAGATATTTAGACCCAAGAGTTAGAAAAAGAATGGCAAAAAAAATATTGATGGAGATATAAATGCTAGTATCAATGTTGTAGCTAGTTATGGTTTTGTGAATCAAGGAGGCTTATCGCCTTTAGCGATATGGATTGAGACAATACCACAAATATAGCTGAAAAGTTTTTTAGCTAATATTTAACTTTTGTTAATTATAAGCAATTATACTATCCGTATATGGAATACTCTTATAGGAGAGGAAATGGGATTGTATGATAGAGAGTATATGAAAAAACACTCACAAACTAGCACTTATGCAGATGTTGAAGTTAAGTTAGGGGATGGTGATTTAGTTTCTTTTATAAAGCAAACTTATCAGCTATTTGCTGGTAGTTTACTAGTTAGTGCGGCAGGAGCCTATGTTGGTATAGATATTCCTGCTATTAAAGAGTTTTATTGGGGATTTGTAATCTTAGAATTTGCACTTATCTTTGGTATGGGCTTTGCTAGAAATAAGCCTGGACTAAACATTTTTATGCTTTTTGCATTTGCTTTAGTTTCTGGTTTAACTATGTCTGTGCTGGTTGGACACTATATTAGTGTAGGTGCAGGTAATATGGTTGCAAATGCTCTTATACTTACCACAGTTGCATTTGGTGCACTTTCTGTGTTTGCTATGAATACAGAGAGAGACTTTACAACTATGGGTAAGTTTTTATTTATAACTCTTATAGTTGTAGTCGTTGCGTCACTGTTAAATGTATTTTGGTTACACAGCCCGTGGATGCAAGTTGGTATATCTAGTATTAGTGCTATATTGTTTAGTGCCTTTATCCTTTATGATACTCAAAATATCATAATAGGAAGCTATGCAACTCCTGTTGATGGAGCTTTAGCACTATACTTAGACTTTATAAATCTTTTTGTAACTCTTTTACAAATACTTGGTATTTTTGAAAGTAGTGATGACTAAAAAAGATCTGGGGGAGTTCTCCCCCAAACTATATCGCTTGATAGATGCTAACTTAAATAGACTCCGAGAGGGTATCCGAGTAGTGGAGGATATCCAAAGATATGTCTTTGATAACGAAAAACTTTCAAAAAAACTAAAGAGGTTAAGACATAAAGCAAGAGTTAAAGATGAAAGAGACTACTTAGCTCATCGAGATATAATAGGAGATGTTTCAAAGCAGACTACCTCATCTGAAAAAATAAGAGATGATATAACCTCTATTATGAGAGCAAATATAAAAAGAGCAGAAGAGTCTTCAAGAGTTTTAGAAGAGAGTTTGAAACTTATAGATATAAAAAAGGCTGAAGATTTTAAACAGATACGATATGAACTTTATGATATAGAAAAGAGTTTATGAAAATGACCTTAAAAAAGTGTTTTAGGTTTGAAAAGTTTCAGCCTTTCTATTTTAAGTAAGATGAGAATGGTTATTTGCTTCCTTTAACTTTCTTCATAAAATTCAAAACAGCAATCCCATAATCTTCACTTTTTAAAACAAGCTTCAACTCTTTTTTACTACTTTTTGGAAACTTAACAAGATAGTAGTGAGACCACTCATTTTTAAATGGAGCTAACTTTTTATACTTACTATTTTCATCAAGCTCCTTTTTCAAGATAGGTTTTATACTGTTTAAAGTTAGAGATATATCAGGATTGTTAAGTCCTGCTTTTTTCTTATCCTTAAAGTCATTATCAACAAATACACTTACAACAAACTCTTCGTTATGATTATTTTTTGCTTTTTCTAAGGGGTTTAGGTATGTTGCAAAGATAGATGCTTTTATCTCTAAAGAGTTATATATCTCACCCTTTTTTGTCCAAGCAAGTGAGTTTTGTAAAACTTTATCTTGTTCTAAAAAAGCTTCTTTAAAACTACAACCAAATATAAAAAATATGATAGTTAAAAAAGTAAATATCTTTATCACGTTCACTCCTTACCACAATATAATAACATACAAGATATAATATACCCTTGAAACATTTTTGTCTTAGTCTTGCCGATAGGCAAAGCTTCAGCGAGAAGAGTTTTCACTAGTGCTTTGTTCTAGTGAAAAGGAGAAATTTGAATGAAAAAATATAAATATAAAGCAGTAGCGTTTAGTGGTCCATCAAATAGTGGTAAAACTACACTAATAGAGAAGTTAGCAAAAACTCTTATAAAAGAATATAAAGTTTTGATTATCAAACACGACCCAAAGGATAAGGCAAAGTTTGATATAGAGGGAAAGGACAGTTATAAGTTTTTTAACATAGGAGCTGATACGATAGTCTTATCTCCTACAAGAACAACCTATTTTTCTCATAAATATCATACAGTTGAAGATATGATAAAACTTTACAACTTTGACTATCTTTTGGTTGAGGGGCTTAAGGAGATAAAACTTCCTCGTATTTCAGTTTTTAGGGGAAAAATAGATGAGAGTTATCTTCCCTTTTCAGATGCTATTGCTATAGATGAGATAGTAAAAATAAGAGATTTAACAAATCTTGATATACTTAATCTAAACGATACTAAACAAGTCTTAAAATGGATAGAAAAAAATGCAAAGGTGGTAAAATGAATGAGATATATGAGGCTATAAAAAGAAGTGCCATAAGGATAAAAGAGGCTATCATAAATGAAGATACAGGATATAGCGAAAATAAAAACTCAACGGGGGATACTCAACTAAAGTTAGATATCTTAAGTGACAAAATCATAGAGGAAGAATTTGCAAACTTAAAAGAAGTAAAAGAGTTGGCAAGTGAAGAAAAAGAAAAAGCTTTAACTTTACATAAAGATGGAAAGTATTTAATAGGTTATGACCCACTTGATGGCTCATCTTTGATAGATGTAAATTTGAGTGTAGGAAGTATATTTGGTATATATAAAAATGATTATTTAGGGAAAAATCTAAAATCAGCAGTATATGTGGTTTATGGACCAAGGGTAGAACTTGTTATAGCTGATAGTGGAGTAAAACTTTATCGTTTACAAAATGGGGAGTTTAACTTTATAAAAAATATAAAACTAAATGAAAAAGGTAAACTAAATGCACCCGGAGGAAGTCAAAAAGATTGGTTTGTTTATCACAAAGAGATGATAGATAGTATTTTTAAAAGCGGTTATAGATTAAGATATTCAGGTGGTATGGTTCCAGATCTTCATCAGATACTTTTAAAAGGTGGTGGACTTTTTAGCTATCCTGCAACAACAAATCTTCCAAAAGGAAAGTTGAGGATGCTTTTTGAAGTATTTCCTTTTGCATTTGTCTATGAAAAAGCCGGGGGAGAGGCGATAGATGGACAAAAAAGGTTGCTAGAGCTTTCTCCAAGTCATATTCACGATACGACTCCTTGTTTTTTTGGCTCACATAAAGAAATAGAGATAGTCAGAAAAGCTTATGATGAAAGATAGTGAAGAGAAAAAAGAGTTAGATGAGTTTGAACTAGCTCTTAAAAAGGAACTTAAAGTTTTACAAGAGTGCCAAAAGAGCAGAGATTTGGATAGTTGCTTAAAATGTGATAGGATTATAGGATGTGAAACTAGAAACAACTATATCAAAGCTGTTTACAAAAGTATGAACAAGGGTGTAAGCGGTGGCTTTGAGTTTTAAAAGGAGTTTTTTATGCTAAAGGGATTTATCTTAGGAGTTATAACTACACTGTTTTTAACAGGAGCTACTACACTATTTTCTATAAACCCTGATGTTGTAAGAGATGAGATATGTAAATTTGTAAATTATATATTTAGTGAAGGAAAAGATTTATCACAAAAATATAAATACAAATATAAATATGAACAAAACAGAGATAAATACTATGAGGAGGAAGACTCCTTCTAACTAAATCCTCCTCATAGTGCTTGTTAGGGGGTTATTTTTTCTTTATCTCTTGCACCTCTTGTAGTTGGCAAAGTTTTTCAAGATATTGTTTTGCTCCATTTTCGTCATTTTTAGCTTTGTATATTTTTGCTAATAACTCATATACATATTCTAACTTTTTAAAAGAATTTTTTACACATTCATTTGCCTTGTATGCATAATTTAAGGCCTCTTCATATTCGTTAAGAGCTAGATATGATTCTGCTAAAACTATCAAAGCACTAAAAGTTTCTATGCTCAAAAGAGTATTTTTAAGTTTTATAGCTCTTTTTGCTGTATCAACAGCTTTTTTATAATTTTTCTCTAATAGATATGAGTATGCTAAGCCCTCATATACTCTATATTTTAAAGAGATTTTTATAGGTGCATTTGTTACATCTAAGATTTCTACAATTTTTTCTCCATATTTTACAGCATTGTCATACTCTTTGCTATTAAGATAATAGTTCATATTTAGATATAAGATCTGCACTCTTAGTATTATCTGTTTTTTTTCATCAAAATATTTTGCAGTATTTAAAAATATACTCTCAAGAGACTTTAACTCTTTTATTATCTCATCTTTATCGGTTTTTATATCTTGCATCAATTGATTTTGCATTATTTTACTTCTTATATATAACTCTAGTGTAGAGATATCTAAGTTTTTGGTATCTATTCTTTTAAAAAGTTTTTCTAAACTCTCAAGTGCTTTTTTATGTTTGCCCTTATCATAGTAAATATTTGCCAACTCATAGTAGTCATACTCGATACCACTTTGCTCACTTTTCTTTTTATATTTTATTTTCTCCTTTTTAAATTCTATAGCACTAGCCAAATCTCTGTGAAGATAGTATATTTTATAGAGTGATTCCAATAAATCTACAATATCTATCTCTTTTGTTTCTATATCACCTTTAAACCATTCAAGAAATTGTTCATAAGTGATATCCTTAATGAGATATCTTTCAAAAAGATTACCAAGTCCATCTTTTAAATAACTTGAACCAATCTCATTTAGTTCCCCATTTCTAGCAATTTCTAATATATCCCAAAACTTTTGTTCTAAAAAATCCATTCATCACTCCTACATAATCTTTTAACTAAATCGGCTGAACAAAATAAAATTTAAGTAAAAAAGAATTTTGACGATTTAGTCCAATAAAACTCAATAAGGATAGTTTACCATGAAAAACAAAAAATTTTTACTTTTTTTAATTTTTTTTGTGACTTTAAATATTTTAAATGCTTTGGATCTTAATTGGTCTCAGTTAAGACATACTTCCTCACAAACAGCATTTACTTTTAGTAACATTACAGCAACATCTTCGGATGAAAATATAAAAGTTGGAAGTATTATAACATTTTATGTTAAGGTTCACAAAGGAGATAATTCTACTCAAAAGGGAACATTTTTAATACACACCAACAATCTATCCTACAATCCAAGCCCCCATGTATATGTCGGTGGAAATGATAAAACTTATCTTCAAAATTTAGAGGGATATACATCAACAAATGCAAATCTTTCTACTTTTTTTAGGGATAGAACATTTACAGTTAGAACAAGAGTTACAAATATAATAGACGATGAAGTAAGGATGCAGTTTTGTATAGGAGATGCTGCAGGTTTTGCTACTGCAAATGTCATCATAAAGGCAAAAAAACCTATTGTGCCTCTTAAAATAATAAAAAAAGAGTTTTCTTTTAAAGAGGGTTATACTAATGAAAAACCGAAATATACCGTGAGAATTCAATTTAATAGAGCCATAGTATCGGAAGATTTAAATGGAAAATGCTGTTTAAATTTAGATTATAAAACGATTGATGCAACAGCAGTATCCAAGCCCGACCAAAATGAAGCAAAATTTCAAAGGAAAGAGGATTATTTTTCACAAAATGGAACTATAGCACTTAAAAGAGGAATGACTTATGTAGATATTCCTATTCAATTTTCAGGAGATAGATTTTATGAAAATGATGAATATTTTTATATAAGACTCTCTTCGGATATGGATAGTCAAGATTTAAACTCCGATATAAAAGTAACTATAGAAAATGACGATATCTTGTATATAGGGATAGAGGATGGAGAAGCCATAAATGAAGCCGATGCTGCACAAGGAAAAAAAGTAGAATTTACCATTGCTACGGATGCGGTTGTTCCTAAAGGACATGGAGATGTTAAAGTTTATTTTAAAACAAGAGACTATACAGAAGGTATTCCTGCAACTGCAAATAAAGATTATCAACCCAAAGAAGGTTATGTAATAATAAAAGAAGGAGATGCAAATACTAAAACAGCCATAACGGTTTATGATGATGATATAAAAGAACCGAACGAACAATTTGCAGTAGATTTAACATCAGCAGAAGGCGGAACTATTTTTCCGACATATAGTGAAGGGATTGGTGTTATTTTAGATAATGATAACGATAAGCCTGAAAATACTGACTCTACTGCCATATATAAGATATATGATCCAGATTCTACCGATAAGTCCACTATAAAAACTAAAGTTATAGGAAAAACGGAGACTATAAGGATTAGTGCTCGTTTACCAAGAGACTCTTCAGGCAATCCGATAAAAGTTATTTTTATTCAACAAAGAAGAGATTGCAATACTTGCGGAGGTTGTGGTAGTTGGTATAACTATAGATATGGAGATAGATACTCGCATCTTGTAAAAAGAGGTCAAGCAAAAAATGATATAAAAATAGATAAAACAAATTATCATCTTGCTAAAACTTCAAAAAAGATAGAGCCGACATATATCGTTACTGATTCAAAATTAAAAACTACTCTTGTCTCTTGTGGCTGCGGAGGCGGTGGCGGAGGCGGTGGTGGAGGCTGCGGTGGTGGTTGTGGTAGCCCTTGTAGTAGCTATAGTGAATATAGAAATGGTGATACAAGTGACAATATGACTATCTCTCAGATATCACTGATAGGATATGATAAAAGTTGTTCTACTCAATTATGGAGACAAGAACTTTTAGATAAAAACGAATACTTGGAAATTAGAGATAATCAAGCAAAAGATTTCACTTTCATACCAAAACATATTGCTCAATGTGTAAAAGTATATGTAAAAGGTAAAAGTGATACCGACTATACCAAAACAGTTCAATACACATATGAAGGTATCTCCAATGATACTTTTGCAATCAGGCCAGATAGATTCGAAATAAAAAATTTCAATTTTTCAAATACCAATCCCAATACATCGTCAAAACCTATCGATTTTACTTTACAAGCTGTTGATTTTAACGGAATTCCAACAAAATTATACGATAAAAAAATTCTTACAAATGAACAATTATTTTATATTTATGATAATAAATACGGCACGAAAGATTTAAAAACTTATGGTTTTGATATCAATATGAATTTTAAAGATGGAGAGTCGAATATATCTACAACATATGAAGAGGTTGGAAATCTTACTTTTTGGCTTGAAGAAAAAAAAGGAAAAGTTACCCCTTATGCACAGATAGACCAAAAAGATAAAGGTGAAACCGATAAGCTTTTATACATTAAACCTTCAAATAAACTATCATTTAGAATAATACCTGATCATTTTGATATTGATTTTACTATAAAAAATCAAAATGATAGCGGTTTTTTAACATTTTTTGCAAATGATATAGATAATATGAGTGCTTATATTCCTTACACTGTTTTTGCTAAAAATGCAAATAATAAAATCACTAAAAGATATGAAAAAGATGGATATTCATATGATCTAAATTTAGATCTTACAAATCACATAGTAACTCAAAACAACCTTCTACCTAAAATTAATTTTAAAAATTTAGAAACAAACAATACAAAACAAAACACTATAAATCCTACCACAAAATCCGTAAAAACGACATCTTTTAAGCTAAAAGCCAAAAATTTTGACAAAGGTATATTAAAAGATCAAATAAAAGTCAATTTTACAAGAGAAAAAAATAATCCTTTGGAACCTATAGAACTTTTTGCCGATAAAATAGATCTCATAGAGATAAACGGTATAAAAAACTTTTTAGTAACCGGAACGAACACACTTTCACCTTCTGCATCAGTAAAGTTTTATTATGCAAGAGTGCATGCACCATCTCCTCAAGAGGTAGCCGGTAAAGAACTCGATGCCAAAATTTATTATGAAATATATTGCAAAGGATGTAACAAAAATTATTTTAAATTAGCAAAAAATCGTGCAAGTATAGATGATGTTTATTGGTATATTTTACCAAGAACTTACTATTGCACATTATTAACAAACCCTTTAAATAATTATCAATTTATAGGATTTGCAAGAAATGAAAACATAGATAAATATTCTTATAAAAATGATGGGAAAAGTAATTTTGAAATTTTCTATATCAAAATAAAAAAAGCTCCGGATCTAAATAAAGTATATTATAAATCATATGATTATTTACTTTTTGACAGATACAATAAAAATGTAAATGAGCATAATTTTAATATAAGATTTTCAAGTTCAAGTTCCCAATGGGCAGGAGAAGGAGAGTTGGGGCAAACTATAGATATGAATATTTCAACCATACCGAATCAATCCATAGATTGGTAAAAGATGAAGAGGATATATTTAATCATTTCGATTTTTTATATCCTCTCATACTCATACGAGATACAAATCTCTCAAAAAGAGTATGAAAAAAGAGTAAATACTCAAAAAACTAAATATAAAAATATCTCCATACTTTGGGAAGAACCTTATAATCTAAATGGAAAAGGGATAAAAATCGCTATATTTGATGGTGGAAAAATACTTTCTTCTCATGTCGAATTAAAAAAACAAAAAATTTTTCAAAATAAAAAATTAAAACTAAATAATCATGCAACAACTTTAGCTTCAATCATTTTAGCAAAAGGAATCAATAAAAATGCAAGAGGTATTGCAAATAAAGCCGAACTATATAACTTCTCATATAAAAAATATAAATATTTTGATGCAATAAAGAAGGCTTTTTCTAAAAAAATTTATATAACAAACCACTCTTATTCCGAGATAAACTTCGATAAATCGAAAATTTATACGAATATAAACAAAAAAATAGACTCCTTTATCTATCAACACCCACAATGTATAGCTGTTTTTGCATCAGGTAAAGTTCAACAAACAAACGAAATTCAAAACATTTCTCCATATTCCGCATCAAAAAATGTTTTAACAATCGGTGCAGTAGATGAAAAATTTCAAAAACCGATAAAAATCTCTCCAAAAGGTCCTTTAAAAGATTTTAGATTAAAACCGGACTTTGTTTATAGAGGACTTTATATTTTAACTGCTGATGCAACAAATAACAAAAGTTATCACATATACAGAGGAACTTCTGTTTCTACTGCATTTGTTAGCGGAATAGTTGCTCTTATCAGCCAAGCTTATAAAAAAAGATATAAAAATTTTATCCATTTCGATTTATTAAAAGCTATTATAATTATTACGGCAGACAATCATTTTTTTAAAAATATAAATTTATTTACAGGTTACGGAACTTTAAATGCAAAAAAAGCGGTAGATTTTATTTATGAAAAAGATCTCATGGAAAAACATCTTCAATCAACCATAAAAAATAATCAAATAAAAAAATATAAATTTACCATAAAAAAAGAAAAAACTTTAAAAACCGCTATTTGCTGGATAGATCCTCCCTCGAGTATTGATGCAAAAAAATCTTTAGTTAATGATATAGATATTTTTTTAAAAGATAAGAACAACACCTATTATCCTTTTGCAATAGATAAAAAAATATTCAAATTTACAAAAAAACCAAATCATGAAGACAATTGCGAATATTTAAAAGCAAAATTAAAAAAAGGGAAATACACTCTTTTTATAAAAGGAACTCATATAAAAGATATTCAAAAATTTAGTTTAGTTTCAAATACTCCTTTTTTATAAAATCCGCAACTCTAAAACTGTTTGCATAAATTGTCCAAGTAAAAGGAACACTTCCACCAGTAGGCATAAAACTTCCATCAGTTACAAAAAGATTTTTATGGTCATGGCTTTGACAAAATCTATTTAAAACACTTTTTTTAGGATCATCGCCAAATCTACAACCTCCTGCTTGTAAATTTTTCGGAGGATTAAAAGGTTGTATTTTTGCTCCTATATTTTCTTTTTTCAAACCTATTTTTTCCAATATCTCTACAGATTTTTTAACCAATCTTAAAGCTATTTGATAACTATGTTTATGTGTAGCCAATCTTACTTTTGCAACAGGTATACCGAAAATATCTCTATTTTTTTTCGATACGGTAACAAAACAGTTATCATGAGGCAAAAAATCATTAAAAATTTCAAAATTCAACTGTTTAACTTCCAAAAACTCTCTTGTTAATTTTTGTTGAAGCTTTTTACCCCAAATCGGTTTAAAATCTTTATCGAACATTTGAAAAATTGATCTATAAATCGGATTTTGATGTCCGAACAATATATCTATTACTCCGCCTTTGAGTTTTAAATTATCTAAAAAATAAAAATCTTTAATAGTCCTATTTATAAATAATCCGTCTATCATCAATTTATCTTTTTGCATATAATCAAAATCCACCTTTGCATATGCAAGTCCTCCAACTCCTCCGAAAATAAGATTTTTCCCTACTTCTCCACTGCTATTTGCGATATTTGAATTTAAAAGCAATCTCGAACTCTCTATTGTCTGAGCGGCTACAACAAAAACTTTTGCCTTTATTTTTTTCTCTTTTTTTTTCAACTTGTCTATATAAACAGCCTCTTTTATATATCCGTCTTTTCCTTTTATAAGTTTTGTAACAAAACAGGATGGTTTGATAGTTAGATTTTTACTCTTTAAAGCAATATTTAAAAGTGCTTCTCTAGCACTTCCTTTAGCTCCGCTACTACATCCGTAACTTGAACAAAAATTCGAATAGTAACATGCATTTCTATCTTGGAAATCTTTAGATATTATTGCTCTTGGTAAAATTAAACTATTTATATCTATTTTTTTTAATTTCTCATCCAATATATTTGAAATAGGATGCTCTTTTAAAGGAGGGAAAGGATACTCTTTATAGCTTCTTGGAGGCTCAAAAGGATGCTCTTTATATTTTCCACTTATACCGACTACTCTTTCTACTTTTGTATAATAATGCTCTAACTCTTCATAACCAATGGGCCAATCAACTACATTTGCTCCCTCGATCTTACCAAACTCACTCAAAAGCCTAAAATCTTTCGGATGCATCCTATGAAAATATCCGCCCATTAGATTTGTAGAACCGCCGACTAAAGAACCGTTCCAAAAATTTTCCCCGGTAATTTTCGTTGAGCTTTCATACCAACCCTTTTGCTCATCATATCTTTGCAAAATATGATACTCGTCTGTTAGTTTAGGAGATAAAATCTCCCTTCTGCAGTAAGCTATCTCATCTTTGGAAAAATCTTCTTTATGATAATAAAGCCCTTTTTCCAATACACAAACTTTAGCTCCGGCTAAAGATAACTCATAAGCTATAGGAGAACCTCCCGCTCCACTTCCAACTATACATATATCAAACTCTTCCAAGAGCATACCTTTTTTTAGGTTCCGGCAAGCCGGTTTTAAAATTTATATTTTCCCATCCTCTCTTTTTTTTATTTCCCCCATAAATCGGATGGCAAAAAGCTCCTTCCAAAGTATATTTTAAAACTACAACTAACCAACCTCTACCGTCACTTGTAACAAACTTTTTAAAAACTTTCTTTTTACTATCTTTATCTAAAGATAAAAAGTTATATTTATCATTTATATATTTAGCTCCATTTAAAATCACCTTTTTATCTTTATCAAAGATATATCCGCTTCCTATCGCTTCTTTTAAATACTCTATGCAACCTAACTCCTTTGCTCCGTCAAAATACTCACTTTTTGGAAATATGATTTGCATAACCTCTTCTAAAACCATCCATAAAGACTCATCATCTTTTTTACTCTTGCTCATT
>CAZUPK010000090.1:0-10849 GCA_964622255.1 uncultured Campylobacterales bacterium | reverse complement strand
TTTTTATATACTCAATCAAGGAATTATACTCATTTTCATCAGAAAACAACATACCTATTAAAAAGATATTAAAAAAAAATATATTAATAATAATTTTCATCTAAACTCCATAAACAAAACTTGATTTATCCTTTTATACGGCCTTTTAGAAAGTTCTTCAAAATCAATCATAGCAGAGTGAAGCGTTCCTCCTATATATCCTGCAAGTCTGTTAAATTTTGCTTCAACAGTTGCTAGTATCTCCCACTCGTCATTACTTTTTAATATATGCATATTTTTTGAACTATCAGACGATTTAAAAAGAATCTCTTCATATCTTTTAAATCTTTCTTGCTCCTTTTTTATAACGGTATCCAAATCTCTCTCTTTTAGTTTTGATATATGAGAGCACCACCACTCAAAGTGATACTCACCTGCCGGGAAAAAAGAGATATTAGACTCTCTATGCTTATATACGGAAGTTCCTCCCACCTTTTCATCATCGGTATTTAGATATACTACCGATGCTATAACACCTGGATCAATATGAGGAGTTTGATTGTTTAACTTATGTGCAGGACCACTTCCATCAAAAACATTACCGACAAACTGCTCCCTATCTACCATCAAATCTCTATCAAATCCAAAATAAAACTTTAAAATATCACTATAACTTTGCATAAAAGACTTTGAAGTTATAAAAGAGTCCAGATTTACTCTAAGCCCCGGATATCCACTTTGAGAAGAAGATGTTTTTTTCGGAACGGGAGAAGAGATAAGAAGTTCTCTTACTAAGTGGGGATTTTTATAAAAATCATCTATGATGATAAGAGGAAGTTTATCATCCCCTATATAATTCATAGTGATTTTCATATCTTCATTTAACTCAAAAACTTTATCTACATCAAAGATTTTTATATCTGTTGTTTTTAACATTTCGTATCCTCTCATATTATTGTATTTACACAACTTTTAAAAGTTTTTAGACTTGGATTTTTACTTTTTAGTTGGCTATTGTAACATTTTGCAAGTTTATCCATATTTTTACTTTTATTTCTCATATTTTCTGTATAGAGTCTTTGTTTGTATAAAAGTTCTCTTTTTTTTGTTTCATACTCTTTTAGCAAGTTCTCTTTTTCTTTTTTTAACTTTTTCTCATCACAAGAGCTTTTTTGAACAAAGATTTTTTTGAAAAAACCAAAAAAGCTATCGGAACTTTTTTGTTGTATTTTACAGATTTCAGATTTTCGATTTATATAGGATATTTTTTTACTATAATCCGCCCTTAATAAAACCAACTCATTTAACAACACACGATAACTTTTATAACTTGAGACACTTTGTATCCTTCTTTTATAATAATCATACATATTTTTGATCTTTGCTAAGAGTAGTTCTTTCTCTTTTTGTTGTAACTCTTTTTTTCTTTTTTCTTTTTCCTTTTTTAATTTTATACTTTTTTCGTTTATCAATCTTTGAATCTTCTCTTTTTCATCGACTGAAAAATTTTCAATCACTTTTGAAGCCACTTTTAAAAACTTCTTTTTAGAAACGGAAGCTTTTGCAGTATCATCAATCGTTTCTACCAAAAGTTCAACAACTTTCGGATCCTTTTCTCTTTGTAAAATATCTACTTTTTTATCACTATCTACAAAATCTTTTTTTAAATATCTGCGATTTTTTCTGGCACTCCATAAAGATACATCTTTTCTTAAATCAACATTTTTAACAATGCTATTATTGCTATATATCATATCACTTGCACTACCGAAGATTTTATAAAAATCTATTTTTTTATTTGATATCTCTTCACACTCATTCAAAGTTATCTTTTGTGTTTTTGCAAAATCTTTACAAGTTGGAGACTTTATAGATAATGGAAGATTTTTTGCCGACTCTTGTAACTTATCTAACAATAAAAAATCTCTCTCTTTTAAATTTCCATCTTGCACTGCTAGTTTGGATAGTTTCATATCTATGATAGAGATATTTCCATCTATCCTTTTTGTTGAAGATTTTTTAAAAAAAATCTCTTTAGTTGTAGCCTCCACCCTTTTTACTTCACTTACCTTCATCTTTGCTTTATCTATCTTTTCACTATATTTAAGATATGAATATATAGAAGCACTTCCAACCAATACCAAACTGAATATAACTGACAATAGTGGCATCCTTAACTCCTGTATTTACAATCTGATGTATAAATATAATATCGGCTAATATTCAAAAACTTTATATATAAAAAAATTTTCTAAAAAAAATCTAAAAATTTCCGATATGCAGTATATGAACACAAAGAGTTCATCAACTTTTTAAATAAGGATTAAAAATGAGGAAAAAATTATTTTTTATCTTCTTGTTATTTGTTAGTAAAAGTTTACTAATGGCAAAGATATCAGAAGAAGAGTTAAGCTTAAAGTATAAAAGACCCAGAAGAGGTGATTTTATCATACTAAATGATATACAACACAGTAATGCTCAACAAAAGTCTCTGAAGAAAGAAAAATATGAGACTCTTTTGAAGCTTTTAAAATCCCAAAATGAGTTTTCAAATAAAACTGCAAATGTTATTGTGCGGTATCATACAAATCCTTATAAAAATCTATCCATCAAAGATTTGATAAAAATATATAAAAGAAGAGTCTCTTCAAATCAAAACATAGATAAAAAACTATTTATAACCTTAAGAAAAAAGATTTTACAAAGTAATTCTCAAATGTATGATAAGTTGGCAATCATAAATGCTCTTGAGGATATTCAAAACAAAAATGTTGACAAATATGAAGCTTTATTAATAGTAAATACCATGTTAAAGGAAATAAAATAATGAAAATATCTAAAATATCATATATACTAATCACCAGTCTATTGTTTTTTCAAGGTTGCAGTGTAAAAAGTTTAAATAACGATTTTAAAAATTTTGTAGATGAAAACTATATAGAGCAAAATGACTCTCAAAATTATCTTAAAAATAAGATAAAAGAAAATATATCAAAAAGAAAGTATCTTGATCTTAGTATTAAAAAAAATATCTCTACTTTACTAAAAGAGTTAAGTCAAATAGACAAAAACTCATATTTGTTTCAAGGAGAAGATATACAGATACGATCATGCACAAACTCAGAAAAGTTAAACATCAATAGCTTTAAAAAGTTAAACCAATATATAAAAGATACCACAAATATGACTATGATAATAGTAAAAAACAGATTTTTAAAAAATAGAGTAAAAATAGTTAAACTTCAAGATTTACACTCTTTCGAGAGTGATTTAAACAATGTGCCTTTTTATCTAAAGGGATCTGTTTCTATAGATGATGCATTGGCAGAGATGAGTAAACTTACCGGCTTTAGTATAGTATATCTAAAAGATTCATCATCTTCACAAAACTCTCAAATGCAACCTGATGAAAGCTCACCTATGATACCAAATAGTTCAAATAGCTTTTTTGAAGGAAAATATACATCCTTTAGTGGAAATAATGTAGCAGATTTTCTAAAACTCTTAAGCAACAACTTCAATCTTTATGTAGATATAGACTATAAAAATAAGCTTATAAAGTTTAGTAAGCAAAAAGCAAAAATTTTCCATGTTTTTGTGAACAATATAAATATGAGCGGAAGTTTAAGCGGACAAAAAAATGTTTCTGGTATGCAAAATGCCGGAGGAGACAACTTACCTATAAGTTCTCAAATAACCATAAATATCCTAAGCGATTTGGAAAATAATCTAAACAAACTAATACAACAAAGTCCAAACTCCATACTATCTTTTAACAAAACCAGCGGACAAATATTTGTAAAAGCTGATAAAAGAACAATGAAGAGCATCAGTAAAGTGATAAACGATTTCAATGCGATATTTAACAAACAAATTGATTTTCAACTAGATATTTATGAGTTTGCCGTTACTAAAGATTTTACTTACGGAATTTCTGTTGGAGGAAAAATCACAAGAGGTAAATTTACATATGACACAGAAACAAAGATGACAAACGAACTTGCAAAAAGCATCTTTAAGATAACAAAAAAAGCAAGTAATGTCTATGCAAAAGCTGAATCTATAAACAATATAGTCCAACTTTTGCAAAATACAAGCCACGGATATGTTATAAAAAACAATATGCCTTATATGATAGATCTAACAAACTCTAAAAACTATGTAAAGACTATAACAAGAACTTCAACTATAACAAATGGAGTAAACTCCGAAACCATAACTCCAGAAACCGATACTATAAGTGAAGGAACTATACTAACAGTCTTACCAAGGATAGTAGGCAAAAGAGTAGAATTAAATATAGAGCCAAATATAGTAACTATAAACAAAATAACAAAAGAGACATATGATGGAAATACCATCTCTTTACCAGATATCTCTACAAATAAATTTAAAAGCAATATCACTATGCTTGATGGAGAAAAAAGAATCATAGGATATATAACTCAATATCAAGATGTAAGCGACTATAACGGTGTTTTACCGCTAAATCACTTTATCATAGGAGGTGAAAACGGAAAAAAATATATAAGAAAGGAGATAGTTTTTGTCGTAGGAGTAAGGATAAAAAAATAGACTAAAAAAAATCTTTAAAGTGACGATATAGATATACAAAACAAAAAAAAGGAGAAAGTTATGAGACAAAATGTTTTGAAAAAAAGAGGTGGTTTTACACTTATAGAGATTATCCTAGCGATAGTAGTGGTTGCGGTTATTATGGGTATAGTCATACCTAAAGTTATGAGTAACTCCGATAAAGCTCAAATCAAACAGGTTATAAGCAGTGATGTAAGAAGCATCATCCAAGCGGCTGCTGATTGGAAAAGGACAAGTGCCGATGCAAGTGGAACATATGCAAATATTACTGCAGATAAACTTGATTCAAGACTTCCTTCAAATATGTCAAAAAATAGTTCCAATCAAATAACATCATCAGGATTTAACGGCGGATGTGTTTATGGATTGGCAAAATCTAAGATAAATCAAGATGGCGACAGTTTTATACTTGCTATGGATTGCACAAGTGCAAAAAATGCACTAAACTGGAGTGCTAAACTTCAAGCATATGCAACAGAAGCATTTAAAGACACTGTAAAAAGTTTAGGGGGTTCAAATGTTACAGATGATACCTCATCAAATAATGTAAATGGTATAGATTGTAGCACATCAAGCACTACAATCTCTTGTATCACAAAAATCTCTCAATAAAATCTATGCCCTCTAAAGGGGGCATAGCAAAAAGGAAAAAAGATGAAGTTTTTTTTTATAAGCATAATTTTTAGTTTAACTCTTGTTGGGGATTCTCTTGTAAAAGATGGTGCGGATATAGATAGGATATTGCAAAAAATAGATACTATTGCCAAGACTATTAGAGAAAAAGAGATCCAAGAGCAAAGATATTCACAAGAACAGCTAAATATGCAAAATCCAGTTCAAAATACTCAACCTGCTATGAGTGAAGAGGAAAAACTTCAAATCGAGTTAAATAAAAAAGAACAAGAGTTAAATCTCAAAGAGAAAAAGTTGGGATTGAGACAAAAAGAACAAGAGTATTATAAAAGAGCCAATGATATAAAAGTTCGAAGTTATGCTTATCTAAACAAAAAGACAAATCAACTTATATATGAGTTGAGAAAAAAGTTATACAAACTCATAAAAAATAAAAATATGGTCATAAATATTTCAAAATATATGGAAATAGGAAATAATAAATATGCTTATATATCTGAAAAAAGATTTAACTTAGCAAAACAAAAACTTTTACAAATAAAAAAAGAGATTGAAAATATAAAACAAACTATGAAAAGACTAAAAATGGCAAAAGAGATGGGACCGGATAAATGGTTCCAAGTTATAAACACTCTCGAAAATGGTATGCAAGAGGAAAAAGATATGAGACAAATGGTTGCAGATATGCCAAAAAATGAACCTTTTGCAACAAAGGAGCATTTTATTAAAGTAAGAAGTGGTGAAAGTATAGATGATATTTATATAAAAAAAGTTAATGAAAATAGTGTCGTCTTATCATTTAGGGAGTATTAAAAAATGCTTGAAGCAAAATTGAATAAAAATCAAACTTTAAGTATTTTATACTCTTTAAGATCTATTTTAAAGTTGGGAAACTCTCTGCCAAATGCCATAAAACTACTCTCCCAAGTAGAAAAAGGAACTACAAAACAAGTTTTACATAAAGTAGTTTATCTTATCTTCAATGCAAACATCTATCCCGAAGAGGCTTTGGCAAGATTTAACATAATCACCAAAACAGAGGTTTTTATACTAAAAAACTCCCTTGATGCAAAAGAGGCTTTTTCAAATATCATACAAATGAGAGAGGTTTCAAATAGATTTGAAAAAAATATGATAACTCTTTTGGGATTTCCTGTGATTGCTGTTATTATCGGACTTTTGATAGCATATTTTGCCCAACCGACATTTTCAAATATGGTAAATACTTTAGTAAAACAGGTTCAAATAACAAAAGGAGTAGATATTTCAAATGATGTAGAACTTATGTGGTATCTTAAAAGTCAAAGTTTTGATATGATGCTTTTGATTATATATATAACCATTGTGATTTCACTTATACTTATATATCTCTATCTTTTAGAGTATAAGCCTAATGTTTTATATAAAATGTTTAAATTAAAAGCTTACGATGATATACCATATCTACTTATGATGATGAACAATCTACATAAAGCAGGATTTGACCCTAGAAAGATTTTTGAGATACTTTCAAAGACATCTATGAAAAAGGGATGGGTATCACTTTTTGAGTTACTAAAGAAAAAAACTAAAGAAGGAGGAAAGCTATATACTATCTTTGAAAGATACGGTTTTCCCAATGATATAATTTTGATTTTAAAATCATCAGAAATAGGAAAATCATATTGGGACAATATGGATTCATTAATCGAATATGTAAATGAAACAAATAAACAAAAAAATGAAATGTTAAAAAGGATTTTCGGAAATACTTCAACAGTCATAGGATTTTCAATAGTTATATACTTTACCGTTGGACTTTTTATGGCTATGTTTTCACTCCAATCTGTATCAACTGCACTGATGTAAGGAAACTAAATGTTTGAAATAGGAATACCAAATTTTATAAAAACGGATGATTATAAAAACGATCCTTTAAAATATAACTATTTTAGAACATACAATAGAGGAAAATATACACTCTTAGTAAGTCATAACGGAGAGTTTTTTTCTTTTATGGATATTGCCACTACATTGAAAAAGTTCAAAATATTTTCACTTTTTATGATAATTTCAAAAGACAAGAAAAAGAATGAATACACATTTTTAATAGGAAATTCATTTTATCCATATGAAAAAACTTTATTAAATAAATCAACAATAAAAAAAGGAAAAGAGTATCAAGGACAGTTAAAAAAAGCAAAAAAATTTATAGATATGGAAAAAAAACTCCTAAATAGTGATGAAATGATAGTATTTCCGATAGATGTTTCAAAAAAAGAGGTAGAAGATCTTATAGGAGATAGTATAAATTATAAAATTATGAATATAACAAAATATCTTTTATTAACTCCTGTAACTAAGCCTTTAAAAAAAACTCTTATCTCCATAGTAAGTGCTATTTTAATAATAGGAGGATTTTACTTTTTAAATGACTATTTGGATGAGTATTTTAAGTATGAATATAAACCAAAAATCCAAAAAGAGATATCTAAAGAAAAAAATTTTTTTAAAAGTGAGAAAAAAAGATATGAAAAAATTTTGAAGAAAAACAAGCAGTTAAAAAACTTTTTAGAAGATAAAAATAAAATGAAAATATATAGAGGATAAAATGGTAGATAGAAGAAAAGATAAACGAGATAGCTCAAAAAAGATAGATATAAAAAGAAATAAAATTTCAAAAATAATTCTTTATAAAAAAGTCATCCCATCTCTCTTGAGCTTTGTAATCGGAGTATTTTATACTTTATACATCTTAACCAATAACTACTTTTTGATAACTAAAGAAAAAGAGAGATTGGAACAGATAAAAACCAATATAAAAAACATCAAAAATAAAAAATATATACTTTTAAAACAAAATGAAGATATTTTAAAAAAACTATCCGCTAGTGATAACTATATGATAAATACAGACAAAGTCAAAACACTTTTAACTAAATTTTTAGAACTTTTAAGGCTCAAAAACATTATAACATCTTCTCATATAATCAATATAAAAAATGACAATATATATCAAAATGTAGTAGAAGCATCGATACAAGTTGATTACAATTCAAGGTTTTTAAATATTGATATTTTAAGAGATCTTATAAAAATTTTGTTAAAAGATATTTTATATTTAAAAGATATATCAACTGAAGAAAATATTATAAAAATACAAATATATAAAAAGGTTTAATAATGAAACTTAAAAAGTTTAATTTAAACAAGATAAAACCCGAGATATCACTTTCTAAAAAAGATTTACAAAATGAAAAAGGAAGTTCAAAAAAGAGTTTCATACAGGTAGAGCCGTTTTATATCAGAAAAGTAAAACAGTTAGCACAAGAATTAAATATCACAGATATAATTGCAAACTTAGATAAAGAGTTGGATAGCTCCACTCTTATGAAAACAATACTAAATAATCCCAAATTTCATAGAAGATATATAAAAGAGCTTTTTCCGGATAAAAAGATATACAATTCACTTGAAGAACTTGAAAATGACGATTTTGATGTAAAATACTTTTTAGAGTTTAAAGAGGATAGAGTAAGTGAAGAGTTAGCCGAAATAGGTGCTATATGTGTAAGAAGAAAAAGTGACGATGCTATATTTATAGGTTATCTTTTTCCCTCACTAAATATCCATATAGATTTTGAGGATTTTTTCTTTATAGATACTAAAATATACAGCTACTTTTACAATACTAAAAATATCTCCATCTCAAGTGAAAATAATGAAGACAATAGTTTTGAAGATATACTAAAGTATATGGAAGCAAACGAGGTTTCAGACCTTCACTTTCAATTAGCCGATGAATATAGTTACTATTTTACTGCAAGATTTGGACAAGAGTTGGTTCGTATAACTGACCGTCCTATTTTAAAAGCAAACATAGACAAACTATACAATCAAGCACTTATAAAAATAGGAAAAGACAATCTCTCTTCACCTCCTGAGGTTTCAGGTCTTATTAAAGAAAAATTGATAGGAAAAAATGGGCATATGATAGAGAGAACTTTCAGATTTCACTCTATGTATGACAATAAAGGTGGATATCAAGGAAGAGCAGTAAGTATAAGACGACTTATGAACTATGATGAGATCGATAAACTCGGACTTGAGGGACTTAACTATACTAAAAAAGCTATCAATCTTATCCAAAAAGCCTCAAACAGCACTCACGGAGTCGTATTTATCACAGGAAAAACAAACTCCGGAAAATCAACACTTTTATATGCCATACTAAATAGTATATATAAAGAAGGAAGAAGAATAAAAAGTATAGAATCCCCCATAGAGATAGTTGCACCCTACTCTCAAGTGGATTTAACAGCAAGTGAAAATGCTGATGAAAAATATCGTATGACAAGAGAGATAGCAATAGCCGCACTTTTAAGACAAGACCCCGATGTAGTTTTAATCTCGGAAGTTAGGACTAAAAGTGAAGTTGATGATTTTGTCGAGTTGGGATTAAAAGGACATCTTGCTTTTACTACAATGCATACAGGAAGTGTAGAGGAGACTATCTCAAGAGCTTTAAAATCAGTTGAAGAAGAAACAGATCTTCAACAAACTATAAATCTAATAGTTTCTCAAGAATTAGTTAAAAAAAGATGCCCTATCTGCTATGGTAAAAAGAAAGTAGATGGAAAATATTGTGAAAATTGTAACGGTTTGGGAGTAAAAGGGGTTCTTCCTATATATGAAGTAGCATATTTTCATCATCTTGAAACCGGCAAAGATAATATAAGAGATATAAAATCTCTTATACAAAGAGGAAAAGTAGAATATATTTCAAAAAAAGAGATTATGCAATACTACTATGATAGAGGATTGGTGTTAAAAAGTGATTATGAAAGAGTTATGGAAAATGAAGCCGATTTAGCACAAACACAAAAGATGACTGCAAATATATAGAGTTTTTGCTACTTAAGTAGCAAAACTTATAAATCAAATCACCTAAAGTCTCCTTACAAATCCAAGTTCTACACTGTATCACACTCACCTGACTTAACCCAATGGCACTACAAAAAAATTCCTAAAACCCTAAAATAAGACATATAAAAGAGAGGTTCAAAATTGTAGTGCCTTTTTAAAAAATGAAATCCCTATTTTGTGGGATTTAGTGAGGTTTAATGGGCTAAGTCAGGAAAATAATGATTAGATTATAAAATCTAACGACCGACTTCACCGACAGGTTTACCTGTTCGGTGTTAGGTTTTGTTGTGTTATTGATCCTGAATTTTAAAATTGTTTAGTTGGCAAATGTTTACCTATGTAACCAACATAAATTTTACCTTCTCGTTCGATAAAATAGATTCTATGAGATGAAAACTTTAGATGATTATCAAAATATATTTTTTTATTTTCTATTGTAAAGTATCTAAGTTTTTTTAATTTTTCGTCATTTTTGACAGATTGACTCTCTTTGCTATAATTATAATCTGTAATTAGCTTTTTATCTGTTTCTATATCTCTTAAGATATTGATAGCTTGATAAAAAATATCTTTATCTATTTTTTTAATTTGCTCTTCAACTTCTTTACAAAATACAATTTTTTTCGGAAAGTATCTTTCTCTTTTTTCCCAAAAATTATCCTGTGTTATATTTAATCTTTTTTCTTCTTCTAAATCTTGAAAGAAATCTTGATGAGTATCTAAATGATCAATTTTT
>CAZUPK010000089.1:0-39185 GCA_964622255.1 uncultured Campylobacterales bacterium | reverse complement strand
ACTAAAAGCATCTTAAAGTAAGCGACGGAGTAATCCATCTCTACCATAATTTCTCTTTTTTGAAATATTGAATAAGTGTGTCGGAATCTAAGATCTCATTTATTCTAACGGCTAAGTTGTCTTTAAAAACAATAACTTCACCCTTTCCGATGATTTTACCATTTATATAAAGCTCTACACTTTCACCTGCTGGTTTTTCCAAGTCTATGACTGAACCTTTTTGAAGCTTCATAAACTCTTTTACACTCATAGTTATACTACCAAGCTCAGTTACAAGATCTATCCCTATATCCATAAGCTTTTCATAGTTTATAGGACGGTTTAAAATCTCCTTTTCACCCATAATTAAACCCTTTTTTTAAACAGTTATAGGTATTATAACTTGGTGAAAGTAAAAGTAAAGGTAACTTATTGGTAGAGCTTGTTTTTAGCGGTATATTTGTAGGTATCATATCAGGTTTTTTCGGAGTTGGTGGAGGAACTATCCTTGTTCCACTTTTGATGTTTTTAGGACTTGATATAAAAGAGGCTATAGGTATAAGTGTAGTTCAAATGATGTTCAGCTCTATCTTTGGCTCATATTTAAACTTTAAAAGGGGAAGTTTGAAACTTAGTTCTACCATCTTTTTTGGGCTTGGTGGACTAGTTGGTTCATCTTTTAGTGGATATGTGGTATCTTCCTTATCCTCTATAACTTTAAAGTATCTATTTTTGACAGTAGTCATATTTGCCATATATCGTTTTTTTAAATCCTCGCATAAGCAAAATCTCCCTTCTATAGAAAATAAGCCTCTTTTTTTTATCATAGGTATTTTAATAGGAACTTTTGCTACAAGTATCGGTATAGGTGGGGCTTTACTTCTAACTCCTATTATGGTTGGTTTTTTAAGATATAGAGTTAAAGATGCAGTTAGTGCAGGACTTTTTTTTGTAATATTTTCCTCTACTAGTGGATTTTTTAGTCTCTATTCTCATAAGATTTTAGATTTGCAAAAAGGTTTAGTAGTCGGTTTAGCCTCACTTTTTGGGGTATTTATAGGAATACACCTTGCTCATAAAACCGATCCAAAAAAGCATAAAAATGCGATACTTATTTTAGACTTTATTATCTTAGCACTTGTGCTAAAGGAGATTATTTTCCCTTAGCCTTTACTATGGAGTTTATATATTTGTAGTCTATATCTATTTTTTGTTGTTTTGGTAAGTTTTTTGCTACCTCATCAACCACTTTGTTAAAGTCACTAAAAAGATAGTTTGCATAGCTTCCTGGAATCGGATTTATCTCATTTAGCACCACCTCTTTATCTACTACAAAAAAATCACATCTTATGATAGCACCTTGAAAGAGTTTTGAGTATATCTTTTTAAAATTCTCTTTTAAACTTTTTTCTAACTCCTCATCTATATCAGCTTTTAAAACTTGCCTAGTTCTACTAAAATCCATATATTTTTTTTCAAAGTCTAAAAATTCTTTTTTTTCTGGCTCCTCTACTATCGAAAAGATATATCCATCTTTTGTTAAAGCACCTGCTAAATTATACTCTTTTACACCCTCTATGAAAGGTTCCACTACTATTTCACTATCAAACTCATAAGCAACATCCAAAGCATACTCAAGCTCACTTTCATCTTTTACTATGCTAACTCCGATACTACTTCCTAAGCGACTTGGTTTTACAATAACAGGAAAGTTCAACTTCTTTAGCTTATACTCTCTATCTCTTAAGACTTCATAATCTAAAGTTTTAACTCCTATTTCATTTGCATATAGTTTTGTATAAAGTTTGTTAAAGCTTAAAACACTAGCTTCAACTCTAGGTCCTATAAAATTTACACTAAAAAAATCAAACATCCCCGCTAACTTTCCATCCTCTCCGTCACCACCGTGAACTAAGTTTATAATAGTATCTATCTGGATTTTTTTCTCTCCTAAAAGAGTTTTTTTATAAAATCCACCATTTTTTAAGGTAAGCTTTTCGCTTTTTTTATAATCCCCTAAGCTAAAAAACTTTGACTTCATATTTTTTTCATCTACAAGATAAAACTCTCTATTTTTATCTACAAATATAAACTCTAACTCTTTTTTTAAAACATCCTTTAAAACTATAGCACTAACAATACTTATCTCGTGTTCAAAACTTATACCACCAAAAACTATTGCAAACTTCATAAACCTTCCTTATCTTATTGACATCTTATTGACATATTCCCCATTAATAAATTGGAGGAATTCTAGCTTCATAACAGAAATTGGGCTATTACCACCTCTTATATTTATTGCTACACCAAAGGTCAATGCCTCAACCTTTCAAAAAATTATACTAAAAATATTAGAAAGTTTCAAAAAAAGGGGGGGATAAATCCCCTATCAAACTTTCTATCGCCTTATATCCCTACATCTAAAACGAGGGCTTTATGGCTAAATTTGGTAAAGTGAAACATCTTTACTCTCCATCTTAAATCTGGTATGAATTCTATAAGTTAGCCCATCTTGAGTTTATATATCTACAATTGTAGGCTCTTTTTTTATAACCTTACCACTTATACCCATAATCATAAGCTCCTCTTTCTAGTCAAGATTTGCGATTATATACTCATTTTCCTTAGTAACCTTTAAGCCAAGAGAGTTTGCTATCTCATTATCTTTCATAATCCTTTTTACCTCTTTTTTGGGTTCAACTATATGAAAAATAATCTCATTATACTCTTTCCAAGGAGTATTTACTACGATTTTGGCATCAAAGATAGACTCGTTAAAGCTTGTTATTTTATTTCCTAACTCCTTTTGAGTTTGTTTCATATCTTTTATCATTTTGACCAACTTATTAAACTCCAACTTGTTTGTTTTATCATCTTTTATCTTATTTATCATAACTTGTGGAGGTTTTTGTTTTTGAGCCTTTATTTCTAATATTCTTTTTTTGAACTCTTCAATTGCATTTTTATCAACCATAATCTTTCGTTTTAAAGCTTTTAATTCATAGGTATGCTTTATTATCCTACACTCTATATCTGAAATCTCTTTTTCTAAATTTGATACTACTTTATCAAAACCTCTTTGAGCCTTGGGATCCATATGTATGTGATTTGCTGTTCCATCTATATTTGTTATTTTTATTATTTCAGATGCATAAAGTTGAGCATTTGACATAAGTCTATTGATAAATATCCTTTTTGCCCTTATTTTACCACCTGAGAGTATATTTACAAAAACCTCATCTGCTACAACTTTTCCTCCTTCAAGAGTATTTATATCTACTTTATCAGCCTCTACAATACCTCTATGAAGATGTATTTTTACCTTTTTACCTTCTATAAAAGAGCTTTGATGAGTCTGTCCATCTATCTCCACTATATCAGCAGTTATTTTTGCATTATTTGCCACATTTCCTTTAATTTTTGCCTCTTTTGTATTTAAAACAACCCCTGTACCTATAGCATCCATAGTTTCATCATTATTTTCAACATGAACTTTTATATCCTTATCACCTGTTCTTATACTTCCTGTTGTTTTCATATTTATCTGCTCAACTACTATATCATCACTTATATCAAAACTATTTTTATTATGAATAACATAACCATCTTTTTTTGCTATGAAGAGTATTTTGTCTCCACAATCTTTCTTCTCTATCCCATCACCTATAGTTATATCTTCATATTTTAAAGAGGAGTTAGTGTTTTTTATAGTTCTTGGTAAAAACTCTCCCTTGCAGTTTCTTCCATCTTGTCCTTTTTGAGACTTTATAACTTCAAAAACAACTTCATCCTTTTTTACAGTAGCTAGATTTGTTTGATCTTTTAAGGAAATATTTTTATTTTCCTCTGCTCTTCTTTCTTGAAATACTAAGTTTACAAACTCTTTACTTCCATCAAACCTATCTATCCCTTCACACACAAGAAGTTTCATATCTTCTAAGATGGCCTTATTCACCATTATGTGTGAAACAATCTTTTTAACACTCTCTTTTAAAACATCATCAAAAAGTCCTATGTAAATACCCTGTTTTAACTTCTTTTTATTTATCTCATCGACAATATCCTTCTCCAAAACAGGGTAATAATCAATAGCTTCACTTTTTTTAAATGTCGCATATATCTTTGTAAAATCTAGATTTGTTCCCAACAGGATTTTAATAGGAAATGTTGAACCTTTTTGCTTTTTATAGACATTTATTTTATATTGTTGCCTTATACTAAAGCTAGGATTTAAAAGATTTTCTTTAGTTAATATCTTTTTAAAATCCATCTCCTTTAAAAGCTTATATCTATTTTCAGACCTAAATCTATAAAAACTTTTATATGAGATGATAGTAAAGTCTAAATCCTTAGTCTCAAGACCATACCTTGATGCCAATTTTTTTAAATCTTTTTCAACATTTTGACTTTCGATAACAATATCTTTAAACTCTACCATACTTTTTTCCTCTTCTATGACATCATCACTGCTATTTTTAAAAAAATCAAACAATCCCACTTTTAAAATCCTTTTTTATTTATCTATCCTTAGAGGATCGACATTTTTTAACTTTTTTTTAGTAAACTTTTAAATATTTAATATAAGAAGTAAAAAAAATATGCTAAAAAATATATTTACAAACAGTTCAGGGATACTTTTATCAAGAATAACCGGTTTTTTAAGAGATTTTTTACAAGCTTCTATCCTTGGAGCAAATATCTGGACAGATATGTTTATAGTAGCTTTTAAACTACCAAATCTCTTTCGCAGGATATTTGGAGAGGGTGCATTTGCTCAAAGTTTTATACCTACTTTTGCAAAAAGTCATCAAAAAAGTGTTTTTACAGTAAGTATTTTAAAAAAGTTTTTATCTATTTTGGCACTTTTAACTATCTTAGTCTATCTTTTTGCGCCATATTTTACAAAACTTATGGCTTGGGGATTTAGCCAAGATGTGATACAAAAGGCTTCACCACTTGTTATCATAAACTTTCACTATCTTATACTTATCTTTTCAGTTACATTTTTATCTGCACTTTTACAGTATAAAGGACACTTTGCAACAACAGCTTATGCAACAGCACTTTTAAATATCTCTATGATAACCGCCCTACTTTTATCAAAAGGTATGGATACAAAAACTATAGTTTATAATCTTAGTTTTGCAGTTGTTATAGGTGGTGCTTTACAACTTTTTGTTCATCTTATTATGATTAAAAAATTAAAGTTGGATAGACTCTTTAGAGTTGGCTATTTAAAGATAAAAAGAGGAAAAAGTAGGATAGATGATGATATAAAAAGATTTAAAAAGGGATTTTTAGCTTCTATACTTGGTGGTTCTACTGCACAAATTTCAGCTTTTATAGATGGGATATTAGCTTCTTTTTTAACAGCCGGTTCTATTTCATATCTATACTATGCAAACAGAGTTTTTCAATTTCCACTTGCTATTTTTGCCATAGCTACAAGTGTTGCTATTTTCCCAAAAGTTGCAAGATACTTAAACCAAAATAAAGAAAAAGAGGCAAGAGTGATGCTAAATAAAAGCTTTTGGATACTTCTTTATCTTCTTAGTTTTGCAACTGTTGTCGGAATAATTTTTGCAAAAGAGATAGTTTGGTTACTTCTTCAAAGAGGAGCATTTACACAAAATGATACCTCTATGACCTCTTCTGTTTTGGTTATGTATCTAGTTGGACTTATACCCTTTGGACTTGCTAAGATTTTCTCTTTATGGCTCTACTCCACTCACAATCAAGCAAAAGCTGCAAAAATCTCCGCTATATCTTTAGTAGTAAATATCATCTTAGCTTTGATACTTGTTAGATATTTAAAGGTTGAGGGATTAGCACTTGCTGGAAGTTTAGGGGGATTTGTTCTTTTTAGTTTAACTATAAAACATTTTGGTATAAAAAACTTTTTAGATATACTATCTTTTAAAAAGTTAGGAGTTTTTATAGTTTTTATAACAACTTTTATCACAATTACACTCTATTTGAAAGGATTTATCAGTGGTTATATACAATAGTGCAACAAAACAAAAAGAAACCTTCACCCCTTTAGAAGAAAAAAGAGTAAAGATATATGTTTGCGGACCAACTGTTTATGATGATGCTCATTTAGGACATGCTAGAAGTTCTATAGCTTTTGATCTTTTAAGAAGAACACTTATTGCTTTAGGTTATAAGGTAACTTTTGTAAAAAACTACACCGATATAGATGATAAAATACTTAAAAAGATGAGTGAGAGTGGGAAAAGTTTAGAGGAGATAACTTTATACTACATAAAAAGATATGAAGATGATATGAATGCTTTAAATATCCTGGAGCCGGATATAAAGCCAAAAGCGACCGAAAGTATAGACTCTATCATAGAGTTTGTAAACTCACTTTTGAAAAAAGGCATAGCTTACAAAATAGATGACGGAATATATTTTGATACTACAAAAGATAGTAACTATCTATCCATCTCACATATGCATATAGATGATGCTAAAGCTAGAGTAGATGAAAACTATCAAAAAAGAGATAATAAGGATTTTGCACTCTGGAAATTTGCTAAAAAGGATGAGATAAGTTACCCTGCCCCTTTTGGCGACGGACGACCGGGATGGCATATAGAGTGTAGCTGTATGATAAAAAAACATCTAAGTTATAAGAATAAAACTCATCAGATAGATATTCACGGTGGTGGAGCGGATTTATTATTTCCTCATCACGAAAATGAAGCAGCACAAAGTAGATGTGAAAGCGGTATAGAGTTGGCAAAGTATTGGATGCATAACGGTTTTGTTCAGATAAACAATCAAAAGATGAGTAAATCTTTAGGAAATAGTTTCTTTTTAAAAGATGCTTTAAAAAGATATGATGGAGAAATTTTAAGATTTTATCTTATTTCAACTCATTATAGATCTAACTTTAATTTTAACGAAGAGGATTTACTCTCTTCTAAAAAGAGACTTGATAAACTATATCGCTTAAAAAAGAAGATAGCGGTTCAAAGCGGAAGTAGTGTAAACAAAGAGTTTAAAAGGATTCTTTTAGATGCACTAAGTGATGATCTAAATATCTCAAAAGCTCTAAGTATTGTTGATGAGATGGTCCAAGATGCAAACCAAAAGTTAGATACAAATCCAAAAGACAAAGCTACAAAAAAAGAGGTTTTTTCAAACATAGAGTTTATAAACAAAGTTTTAGGTATAGGAGAGAAAAATCCCACAGAGTATTTTCAAATAGGCATAGATAAAAAGACAAAAAAGAAGATAGAAGAACTTATAAAAAAACGAAGTGAAGCTAAAAAAAAGAAGAATTTTGCAAAAGCCGATAGCATCAGAGATGAGCTTTTATCTATGGGTATAACTATACAAGATACTCCAAATGGAACTTTGTGGGAAAGAGATGAGTAGTGATTTAAAAGAGTTTTTTAAAAGATTTATACCGTATTTTAAAGATTATAAGCAAAGATTTGTGTATGCTGTTGTTGGTATGATTATGGCAGCTGCTGGAACTAGTTTAACAGCTTATATGATAAAACCTGTTTTAGATAAGATATTTATAGAAAAAAATGAACAAATGCTATATATAGTTCCGTTTGGACTAGTATTAGTGTATGCACTTAAAGGCTTTGGAAAGTTTATACAAGTTTACTATACATCCTATATAGGACAAGACATAGTAAAAAGACTTAGAGAGAAAATGCTCTCAAAGATGTTTAAGTTTGAGATAGACTTTTTTTATAAACAAAGGAGTGGAGAACTTATAAGCAGAACTACAAATGATATAGAAAGAGTCAGAAATGTAGTGGCAAACATAATACCTTCTTTATTAAGAGAGTCTCTTACAATCATAGCACTTTTAGGATATATCATATATCTAAATCCAAAAATGGCACTTATATCATTAGTTTTCATACCTCTTACATTTTATCCTTTAGCAAAACTTGCAAAAAGAATGAAAGCCATATCTTTTAAATCTCAAGAAAAACAATCAGACCTTACCTCAAGACTTAGCGAAATCTTTAACAATATAGAGATGATACAAGCTCACAGAAGCCATAAAGAGGAGTTAGAAAAGTTTTCAAAAGAGAATCAACATATATTTGAATTAAATATGAAAGCAGTTAGAACAAATGAACTAACTGGACCTCTAATGGAAACTGTTGGAGCTTTGGCTGCTGCTATTATTATCCTCACAGGCGGTAAAGAGGTGATAGATGGAGTTATGAGTGTTGGAAGCTTTTTTAGCTTTTTAACAGCTCTATTTATGTTATATACCCCTTTAAAATCTGTCTCAAAACTCTTTAACCAAATCCAAGATGCAGTTGCAGCAAGTAGTAGGATATATGAAATACTTAATAGAGATAGCAATATAAAAAATGGTAAAAAAATTTTTAATGAAAAGATAAAAGAGGTTTTAGTAAAAGATGTATATCTAAAATATGGAGAAAAAGAAGCTCTAAAGGGTATAAATCTTAAAGCTAAAAAGGGGCAAAAGATAGCATTTGTAGGAAACAGTGGCGGAGGGAAAAGCTCTATCATAAATCTTCTGCTTAGATTTTATGATCCTACAAAGGGAGCTATCTACTTTAACAATCACGACATAAGAGAGTTTGATTTAGATAGTTTAAGAGCAAAGATAGCAATAGTTACTCAAAGAGTTTATATACTAAACGATACCATAGCAAACAATATCGCCTATGCAAAAGAGTTTGATGAAAAAAGAGTCATAGATGCATTAAAAAAGGCAAATGCTTGGGAGTTTGTAAAGAGTATGGAAAGTGGTATCTATACTCCTATAAATGAATTTGGCTCAAATCTTTCTGGAGGACAAAGACAAAGACTTGCCATAGCAAGAGCTATTTATAAAGAGTCCGATATCTTTATCTTTGATGAAGCTACTAGTGCTTTAGACAATAAAAGTGAAAAGGCCATCATAGATGCTATAGACAATATTTCAAAAGACAAAATAACATTTGTTATAGCCCATAGATTAAATACAATAGAGCATGCAAATAAAATTATTTTACTTAAAGAGGGTAAAATAGTTTGTAAAGGTAACAAAACGAAACTTTTTGAAAAATGTGAGGAATTTATTGCTCTAAATCATATGAAAAAGTAAAGTTTTTTTGTATTATTATTTTATAAATAAATTTTAAATAATACTAAAGGCATAAAATGGGCAGTAAAAGTATGCTTATACTTGGTATAGTTTTTATCTTTTTATTAAATGTTTTAGCGATACATCATTATATAGATAGCTATTATTATCAGCCAAATAAAATAATAAATGAAAAAGATGATAATTCATCAATATCAAGTATAATAAGAGATATTGTTAAGATAGAAAGTGGTGAAAGTAACTCAACTATGAAAAAACAAAAAAACAATAAAACTATGCTAAAAGTAACAACAGTAGTAAAAGCAAAAGAACAAGAAGGAAAAATTGATAATAAAACAAGACTTGGGAATGGTTTGTTAAATAAACTATTAAATGAAAAGAAAGAAAATAAAAGCTCAAAAAATAAATCTAAAAATATTAAAATCACAAATAATAAGCTTAAAGAAGATAGTAAAGATAGTGGTGAAAAAAATGCACTTGTAGTTTTAAATTTAAATGTAAATGATGTATATCAGAAAGGAAATCCTATTATAAAAAAGATGATTCAAAGATTGAATGATAGCAGAATCATAAAGATAGTTATACATAAGTATAGTATAAAAATAAAAAACTACTTGAAAAAGATTAAAGATGAGATTGTTGATTATGGTGTTGATATAGATGATATAAAAGTCATTTACAAAAAAGATGAAAATAAAAAATATAAAATAAAAATACTATTAACAAAAAAGGATTGAAAATGTATCAAGTTATTTCGCAAATAGTGGTTTACATTAGCTTGGCTGCCATAATCGGTTTTATAATCGGTTGGCTATTTTTTAAACTAAGGTCAAATGAGAAGGGTGAGTCCATAGAACATATCTTAAATGATGAACTTGCCATTGTTAAAGCAAAAAATAATGAGCTTGAAGATGAACTGATAGCAAAATCAAGCGAGTATTCTAAATTGATAGAGTCAAATGAAGAGTTGAAAAAAAGATACTTGACTTTAGAAATGGATTATGAGGAGTTGTTGAAACAAACTAGTGAAAGTAGTGTTGATGATGAGTATGTTCAAAAACTTGAAAATGAAAAATTTAAACTTACTCAAGAGTTGGAAAAATATAAACAAAGTCTTGCTGAAAAAGAAGAGCTTTATACACAATTAGATGCTAAGAAAAATAAAATAAAAGAGCTAACACACAAACTACAATCAACAACAGAAGCCTTTGAAAAACAAAAATATGATATGTCAAATACTATCACTAAACTTCAAAATGAAAATAAATTTATACTAGATAGATTGGATGTTATAGAAAATGAGAAATTAAAATTGGCGGAAAAATCAGAAAAACTAGAAGCTGAGGTAAGACAAAAAGAGGATGAGATAAAATCTCTAAATGAAAAATCAGAAAAGATGAAAAGCTTAAATGATAAAAAGGATAAAGAGGTTTATGACTTAAGAGAGATAAATGCCAAACTTATCAAAAAAACAAAATCTTTTGATGACCAAAACAAAAAGCTAACTAAAGAGTTACAAAAGATAGAGATTTTAGAAAAATATATAGCAAAACTAAAAGAGGAAAATTTACAAGAGAAAAAAAGATATGCTAAGGAGATTTCAACTTTAAAAGATGAAAAAGGGGTTTTGGGTGAAAGATTTGACATTCTTTTAAAAGAGAAAAATCGTTTACATACTCAACTAATGAAGTTAAAATCATTTCAACCTGATAAAAAAGAGATAGAGATTATAAAAAGGGAAAATGAAATATTAAAATCAAGCATAGAAACTCTTAAAAAAGAGAAAACAAAACTATCCTTAAGTATAGATAGGGTAAAAAAAGAGATGATAGATAAAAAATTAGAAGAGTTGGATAAATTGAGAAAAGATATAGCAAAAGTTCAAGAACAAAATAGAACTCTTATAGAAAAACTATCACTACTACAAGAGGAAAATCTATCTCTAAAACAAGAGATAGAAAAACTCTTGAAAGAAAAAGAAACCGAAATAGCAAAAGTTACTGAAAAACAATCTAAAGAGCAAAATAACTCTGTAGTAGATAATATATTTACAGAAATAAATGCTTTAAAAGAGGAGCTAAAAGAGTTACATAAAGTAAAAGAGGAGAAAAACTGTTTCTCAAAAGAGCATCTGATAGACCTAGACAATAAAATCCATCTTATAGATAGAGATAAAATCCTATCATTTAAGATAAATGATAACTACTTTTCAAGATTAAATAAATAAAATTGACAAGGGAGTATTGTAGTTTCAAGAGATATTGGGTATTCTTGAACACTCCCTAAACCAAAAAGCAGATACCTCTAGGTTATGTTCGCGATTTCATTTTAGAGCTTTTTCTCTTTTTATCGCTTCTTTAATATTTTTAGTTCTTAACAAAAAAATCCTAAAAAGCTTTTTTTATATCGTCTTCTGCAATAAAATGTTTGACCTACTTTGTAAATTCTTAGAAAATGAGTATCATACCTTTTACAAAAAGTATCATAGTCCTGTCGCTCGGAAAATATTAAATCTTTGACAAATGCCCTAATTTCAGTTTTTTTGAAGAATTTTAGCAGAAATGGCTCCGGATGCTGGATTCGAACCAGCGACCAAGCGGTTAACAGCCGCCTACTCTACCGCTGAGCTAATCCGGAATATGAGGTAACATCTAAAGTTCCCCTCAAACACGAGGGAGATTATATAGAAAAAAAATCACTTTGTCAAGAGTTCTTCGAAAAAGTTTTCAAATTTCTTGACAAAGTATCTAAACTATTATTTTCCCGAAAGATAGAGTCCAACTGCTTGAAGTTTTTTTCCCTTTAAATCTCCACAAATACCTGTTGATTTTATATAAGCTTTTGCTTCTACCACTGTTTTAAATCTTTTTCCATCATCTTTGCACATCTTTTTATATATCATACCACCCATTTTTGCCATCTTATGTTGTTTTTTAGCTATCATAGCAGATTCTTTTTTCAAGTTTTTCTCAACCATTTCATAAACATCATCAAATTTCATAATCTTTCCGCCATATTTTTCTTGAAAAAAAATAGCTGCTTTTTCAGTTCCAAAAGCATACTTACTAACCATAGTCATAGTCCCCTTTTTTTTAGAACCAACAACATAGTAAGCATCTTCCACTGGAATAAATTTTAAAGTTGTATTATCCACAACTTTCATATCTTCCAACTTATGACTCAAAGCATCTTCAACTAGGCAGTGAATAGAACAATACTGCTTGACAACTCCATTTTCGTCCGTAGCACTATGATTTGTTTTATAAAACATAGGAAGGGTCATACCGCACTTAGGACAAAACATCTTTCCATCACCCTTTTGTAAAATAGTAGCTTTTTCCATAGCTACACTTTGATACATTTTCATCGTATCAGTCTTGGCAAATAAAACACTACCCAAAATAGCAACTAAAAAAAACAACTTTCTTTTCATAGAAGTCCTCCTCCTCAATAAAGATTTTCTTGATAAGAATACAGTTGCTATGTTAATTATTTGTTAAATAGATGTAATATAGTAGGTGCAAACTACCTTTGGCTAAAGAGCCAAAGGCTTCCTGCTTCTTAATGTCATATCTAATTACAAAAAGTTGTAATTCCGACAGAAGACACTCCACAGTCTTAACTTCCATATATTATATACCAATCTAGGTTACCACTCTGAGAGTCGAACTATATCGGCTCCTAATTTTCTTAGTTTTTCTTCTAGTTTCACATATCCTCTATCTAAATGGTAGATACGATGAACATTTGTTACTCCTTTAGCAATAAGCCCTGCCAACACCAAAGCAGAACTAGCTCTAAGATCTGTAGCCATAACATCTGTTCCATAAAGTTTTGCATTTCCCACAACTGTAGCAGTAAATGAGTTTAAAGTAATATCCGCTCCCATACGATTTAGTTCACTAACATGCATAAAACGATTTTCAAAAAGTTTTTCCTCTATCGTGCTTGTTCCATCGGCTATCAAAGTTAGTGCCATAAACTGAGCTTGCATATCTGTAGGAAATCCAGGATACTCAGTAGTCGTTATCTTAACCGGCTTTACTTTAGTTGCAGGTTTTATAGTCACAGTATTTTCACCCTTTTCATACTCAAAGCCCATCTCTTTCAGTTTTAAAAGCATAGCCTTTAAGTGAGTTGGCTCTACATTTGTCAAAGTTATCTCAGAGTTAGTTATAGCTCCGGCACAAAGATATGTTCCAGCTTCTATTCTATCAGGTATAATAGAAAAATTTTTCATATCCAAAAGTTCTCCTCCGGTTCCCTCTATAACAATCTCCTCAGTGCCTATACCCTCTATCTTTACTCCGGCTTCTTTTAAAACCTCACAAAGTTGCACAACTTCTGGCTCTTTTGCACAGTTTATGACCTTTGTAGTTCCATAAGCTAGTGCGGCTGCCATAATAATATTTTCACTACCAGTTACAGTTATCTTGTCAAATATAATAGTAGCACCTTTTAGTCCACCATCAGTTTTTGCTACAACATATCCCTGTTTTATCTCAATCCTCGCTCCCATTTCTTCTAAAGCTTTTAAGTGAAGGTCTATGGGTCTTTGTCCTATTGCACAACCTCCGGGCAGTGATACTTCACAGTAATCAAATCTAGCTAGTAAAGGACCTAAAACAAGTATAGATGCTCTCATCTTTCTAACTATATCATACTGAGCTATGGTGTGATTTATCGTTGTAGTATCTATAGTTACTTTTTTATTTCCTCTATCTATTTTACATTTTGCCCCTAAATTTTCCAAAAGTTTTATCATAGTATGTATATCACTAACTTGAGGAAGGTTTGACAAAACCACAGGATTTTTTGAAAGTATTGTTGAAGCTATCATTGGAAGGGCGGAGTTCTTTGCACCATCTATCTCAACTTCACCATTTAGCTTTTTCCCACCTTTTATCTGTAAGAAGTCCATTAAATATGCCTTTTTTTTAAATATATCGGCAAGTTTTGATATATTCTCAACCAAAATGGTACCTAGGGCCGGACTCGAACCGGCACGGCCGTGAAGCCAACGGATTTTGAATCCGTCGTGTCTACCAATTTCACCACCCAGGCTCACAGGTGGCATTATATACAAAAAATCTTTAAAATAAACCTAATAAAATATTTTTTTTAATGCTTTATCACAATTTTTTCAAAAAAGCCATCTTCTCTAAAAAAGGAATAAAAAAATCTTAAAAGATACTTACAAAAAGTAAATAATAATTTTAGTTTATAGAAGACAAGAATATATTGTGATATAATCCCTTAACTAAAATTATTGAAGGAGATAAGAATGAAAGTTATAGGTATCAATACTGTAGCAGTTGTAGCTGTTACAGCAATCGTGATGAGTGGTTGTGCTCAAAAGACAAGTTGTGAAACATCTACACCCGTTGCTAAACCAATTCAAAAAACAGTTGTTAAGGAGACAAATAGTCTTTATCCTCCAAATCCTGCACCAGGTAAATGTTATGCAAGAGTTTTAAAACCAGCTCAATTTGGAACTGTCACAGAAAAGGTAAAAGTAAGTGATGGGACTGAAAAAGTTATAACTATTCCACCAAAGTATGGAACAGTTACCAAAAAGATTTTAGTAAAAGAGGCTAGCACTAAAATAGTTCCAGTTCCTGCTACCTATAAAACGGTAACAGAGAGAGTTCTTGTAAAACCTGCTGCTACAAAATTGGTTCCAGTTCCTGCTACTTATAAAACAGTAACAGAAAGAGTTCTTGTAAAACCTGCTACTACAACTTGGAAAAAAGGGAAAGGGTTATTGACTCCTGTTAGCAACTCAAAAACTGGTGAAAAAGGAACTGGTGAGGTTATGTGTCTTGTTAAAACTTCACCAGTATATAAAACTATCACTAAAAAAGTTTTAGTAACTCCGGCTACAACTAAGAAGATTGTAATTCCTGCAGTATATAAAACTGTAACAAAAAGGGTAGTTGCTACTCCGGCTACAACAAAAGTTATAAAAATTCCTGCAGTATATAAAACTGTAACGGTTAAAACTATAGTGGAACCTGCAAAATCAAAGGTTATAAAAACTCCACCAGTATATAAGACTGTAACTAAAAAAGTTAAGGTGTCTCCTGCTCAACTTGTATGGAAAGAGGTTAAGTGTAAAACTGTGGTTCACTAAGAGCTATTTTAGATTTGTAAATAGAGGAGGTTTTCCTCTATTTGTATTTTTAGATGAAGTGTTTTTTTTGTTCTAGTATGTCATTTAGCTTTGTTTGTGCTGATTGTCAAGCATATCTTTTTACACCTGCTATCAGTAAAAGATACTTAGAAGATGGTTTGACAGTGTATAGTTTTTATCCATATAGTCAGGTGGAAGATTTTATAAAAGCAAAGCATAAGTATCACGGTCAAAAGATATATAAGTTATTGGCAAAAAATTCTTTCAAAATATTTGCAGATAACTTTGCTTATGATAAAAAAGTCTTTGCTTTACCCATAGACGATAAACTTTCGACTCTTTACTCCCATACTGCTATTTTAGCAAAGTCCTTAAAGTCGGAATATATCACTCCGAAGTTTGGTGTTTTAAGGGCAAAAAACAGTGTCACCTATTCAACAAAATCGTTAGAGTTTCGCTTAAAAAATCCAAGATATTTTAACTACACTTTTAAAGAAAATATAGAGGCTATCTTAGTTGATGATGTCATCACCACAGGAACCACTCTTTTAGAAGCAAAAGAAACCTTAAAAAAATATAATGTAAATGTTCTTTTTGCCCTAACTTTAGCTGATGCAAGGCAGTAGTAAGGGCTTTTTGCTATAATACCCCATTCTTATAGTAAGGGAACTAAATATGGAAGAAAATCTTTTTGAAGATAGTGAAAATATAGAAGATATTTCAATAGAAGATTCTATAAAAACAAGTTATTTAGACTACTCTATGAGTGTTATCATAGGTCGTGCATTACCTGATGCAAGAGATGGTTTAAAACCGGTTCACAGAAGAATACTCTATGCAATGAATGAGTTAAACTTAAGCTCAAAAGCTCCTTATAAAAAATCAGCTCGTATCGTTGGAGATGTTATCGGTAAGTATCATCCTCACGGAGATACAGCAGTTTATGATGCACTTGTAAGGATGGCTCAACCATTTTCTATGAGACTTCCACTTATAGATGGACAAGGGAATTTTGGTTCTATAGATGGTGATAATCCTGCTGCGATGAGATATACCGAAGCTAGGATGACAAATCTAGCAGAAGAGTTACTAAAAGATATAGATAAAGATACTGTTGATTTTGTTCCAAACTATGATGATAGTATGAGTGAACCAGATGTTCTTCCAACTCGTGTTCCAAATCTCCTACTAAACGGTTCAAGCGGTATTGCGGTAGGTATGGCAACAAACATCCCTCCACACAACTTAGGAGAACTTATAGATGCTCTACTTTTTATGATAGACAATAAAGAAGTGACTATCGATGATATAATCTCTATCATAAAAGGACCAGATTTTCCAACCGCAGGAGTTATTTTTGGCAAAAAAGGCATCAAAGATGCCTATGAAACAGGAAGAGGTAGGATAAGGATAAGAGCAAAAACACACATAGAAACGGTAAAAAACAAGGAAATTATAGTTGTAGATGAACTTCCATATCAAGTAAATAAAGCAAGACTAATAGAAATCATCTCAAATCTTGTAAAAGATAAACAATTAGATGGTGTTAGTTTAGTTAGAGATGAGAGTGATAGAGAGGGTATGAGAGTTGTTATAGAGCTTAAAAAAGATGCTATGAGTGAAATAGTCCTAAACAATCTCTACAAGTCAACAACTATGGAGATAACTTTTGGTGTTATTTTACTAGCTATAGTAAATAAAGAACCAAAAATATTTACTCTTGTGGAACTTTTAAATCTTTTTCTCTCTCATAGAAAAACCGTTATCATAAGAAGAACTATTTATGAGTTAGAAAAGGCAAAAGCAGGAGCTCATATCTTAGAGGGACTCAAAATAGCTCTTGATAATATTGACAAAGTTATCAAAGTTATAAAAGCTTCAAAAGATACTCAAGAGGCAAAAGATGAGTTGATGAGTATATTTGGACTTAGTTTAGTTCAAGCATCAGCTATTCTTGATATGAAGCTTCAAAGGTTAACAGGACTTGAGAAAGAAAAGATAGAAAATGAACTAAAGGCTCTAAGGGAAGAGATAGAGAAACTCTTGGCCATCTTAAAATCGGAAAAACTTTTAAACAATCTCATAAAAAAAGAACTTACAGAGATAAAATCAAAGTTTTCAACTCCAAGATTAACAGAGATAGTTGATAACTATAACGATATAGATATAGAAGACCTTATACCAAATGAGCCTATGGTCATCACTATAACTCACAGAGGTTATATAAAAAGAGTTTCTCTAAAACAATATGAAAAACAAAACAGAGGTGGTAAAGGAAAAACTGCAGTTACCACTTATGATGATGACTTTATAGAAAACTTCTTTATATCAAATACTCACAATACTCTTATGTTTGTAACAGATAGAGGACAGCTTTATTGGTTAAAAGTTTATAAGATTCCAGAAGGTAGTAGAACTGCAAAAGGAAAAGCAGTTGTAAATCTTATAAATCTCCAACCAGAAGAGACTATAAAAACTATCATCCCAACTACTGATTTTGATGGAAGTAAATCTTTAGCTTTCTTTACTAAAAACGGAACTATAAAAAGAACAAATTTAAGTGAGTTTAAAAATATAAGAAGTGCAGGTGTAAAAGCTATAACACTCGAAGAAAACAACGAACTTGTAAATGCTGCCATCATAAGCAGTGAAGATAAGTTTATCTTTATGGTAACTAAAAAAGGTATGTGTATAAGATTTAAAATTGAAGATGTAAGAGAAATGGGAAGAAGTGCAAAAGGGGTTGCCGGTATTAAGTTTAAAGTCAAAGGCGATGAAGTTATTGGTGGTATCATCATAGAAAATGAAGAGCAAGAGATATTAGCCCTTTCTCAAAAAGGTATAGGAAAAAGAACAGAAGTAAATGAATATAGAGAACAAAGGAGAGGAGGAACAGGTGTTATAGCTATGAAACTTACTCCAAAAACTAAGGATTTAGTAGGAGTAGTTAGTGTTAATGAGAATAAAGATCTTATGGCACTAACCTCAACCGGAAAGATGATAAGAGTTGATATGCAAACAATAAGAAAAGCTAGAAGAAATACAAGTGGAGTTATTGTAGTAAAAACTGAAGGCAAAGATGTCGTTGTAGATATAGCAAAAGCTCCAAAAGAAGAAGAAGTAAAACCAGATAAAAATGTCGGAGTAGAAGAGTAGAGGAATAGATGTTAAAAGTTGCTATAGTTGAAGATGATATAAGTATGAGAAAATCCTTGGAGCTTACTCTAAGAGATTTATATGAGTTAAAAACTTTTAAAAGTCCTCTTGAGGCTTTAAAAAAGCTTGATAGTAGTTATGATGTTATAGTTACAGATATAAATATGCCAAAAATGGATGGTATAGAGTTTATAAAGAGGGTTAATTTTCCTGCAAACTTTATCATTATAACCGGATATGCAACTTTAAATAAGGCAGTAGAAACTCTGAGACTTGGGGTAAAAGATTTTATAAGGAAGCCATTTGAGATAGATGAGTTGGTTTTGGCTATAAACAATGCCTCTAAAGTTATAGCAGAAGAAAAAAAAGTTGAAAAAAGAGTTTCTAAAGATAGAAGAGTGGGACTTCCCGACACAAGAAAAGTAAAAGTGGAAAGAAGAAAGAAAGGAAGTGATAAAAGGAGACTCTTTTATGGAACTTCCAAAGAGTTAGAAAAAATTTTATCCATACTAGAAAAGGCTTCTTTAACTGGTGCTTCTATTATGCTTTTAGGTGAGAGTGGAGTTGGAAAGGAAAACTTTGCAAAATTTATTCACCAAAAATCAGATAGATATTCAAAAGTTTTCACAGCTATAAATATGGCTGCAATCCCCGAAAAACTTTTAGAGAGTGAACTTTTTGGATATGAAAAGGGTGCTTTTACTGATGCTATTGCAACTAAAAAAGGACTTTTTGAGAGTGCTGATGGTGGAACTTTATTTTTAGATGAGATAGGTGAGATGCCTATGCAACTTCAAGCAAAACTTTTAAGAGTATTACAAGAAAAAGAGATAATAAGAGTTGGTGGTGTCCAACCTATAAAAATAGATGTTAGAATAGTCTCTGCAACAAATGCAGATATAGAAAAAAAGATAGAAAATGGAGAATTTAGAAAGGATCTTTACTATCGATTAAATACCATTCCGGTAAAAATCCCACCTCTTAGAGAAAGGAAGGATGAGATTTTAGATATAGCCAATGGTTATCTAAAAGCTGTATGTGCAAAATATAAGTTTGAAAAAAAAGTTTTAAGCCAAGAAGCAAAAAATGAGTTGTTATTTTATAGTTGGCCGGGAAATATTAGAGAGCTTATATCTGTGATAGAAAGATCAGCCATACTATCCAATGGTGAAGTAATAGAGAAAGAGGATTTGATGCTTGAGTATAGAAAACCAAAAAAATCTATCTCAAATATGGAAAAAGAGTTAATAGAAGAGGTTTTAAACGAGTATCAATATGACATTGAACAAAGTGCTAAGGTTTTAGGTTTGACAAAAACAACACTTCAAAGAAAGATAAAAAAGTATGATTTATAAGGGGAAAAAATGAGTAGAAAATACAATGTAGCCATAGTAGGAGCAACGGGAGCAGTTGGAGAGGAGTTTTTTAGACTTTTTGAGGAATATGACTTTCCTATAAACAAACTAGTTCCACTTGCAAGTAAAAATAGTGTTGGAAAGAAAATAGAGTATAATAAAAAATTTATCAAAGTAAAGGAGTTAACTGAGGATATTTTTGAAAAGGAAGAGATAGAGATAGCTTTTTTTAGTGCAGGTGGAAGTGTAAGTGCTAAATTTGCAAAATATGCAGTGGAAGCTGGAGCTGTTGTGATAGATAATACAAGCCACTTTAGAATGGAACCCGATGTCCCTCTTGTAGTTCCTGAGGTAAATCCTGAAGATATAAAGACTTGGAAAGAAAGAGGTATCATAGCAAATCCAAACTGTTCAACCATTCAAATGGTTCAAGCTCTAAAAGCTTTGGATAATCTTTATGGCATAAAAAGGGTAGATGTTAGCACATATCAAGCAACAAGTGGTGCAGGTAAAAAGGGTATGGAAGAACTTGTAAAACAGATGCAGGACTTTTTTGCATTTAAACTTGATGAGAGTGAGCATAAAGCCTTTATGCATCAAATAGCATTAAATGTCATCCCTCAAGTTGATATTCCTATGGAAAATGGCTATACAAAAGAGGAAATAAAGATGGTAAATGAGACAAGAAAAATTCTTCACAAAGATATAGAGGTTAGTGCTACTTGTGTTAGAGTTCCAGTTTTAAGAAGCCACAGTGAAGCTATAACAGTAAGTTTTGGGGAGGATGTTGATGTAAATCTCTCTCTTGTAAGAGATGCTTTTGAAAACTTTGAAAACTTGGTAGTTCAAGATGACTTAAAAAACTCAATTTACCCAATGCCAATAACTGCAACAGATACAGACTATACCTATATTGGAAGGATAAGAAAAGATATCTTTAGACCAAATATCCTACACTTTTGGAATGTGGCTGACCAAGTAAGAGTAGGTGCAGCAACAAATGCACTCAGAATTGCCCAAAAGTGGATAGAATTAGAGGAAGTTTAGTATGGAACTTATAGAAAAGATATTTGAAAACACCCTTTGGAGTGGAAGACTTTTTGTACTTTTAGCAGTTATTTTTGGTATGGTTGGAGCTATAACACTTTTTATAGTAGCTAGTTTTGATCTATGGGATATGGCAAAATATGTCTTAAATACCTACTTAACTTATGCACATCCTAATAAGTTTCACGAAGAGGTTGTCGGAATGATAATAGGTGCGGTAGATCTTTACCTAATAGCTGTTGTTATGCTTATCTTTAGTTTTGGACTTTATGAACTTTTTATCTCAGAACTTGATCCGGCTAAAGGTGTAGGAAGTTCAAAGATCTTGGAGATTCACTCACTAGATGAGTTAAAAGATAAGTTAGCAAAAGTTATAGTGATGGTTTTAATAGTTAGTTTTTTTAAAAGAGTTTTGCATACTGAATATAGTGGAGCTTTAGAGATGCTTTACTTTGCAGGTAGCATCTTTGCACTTAGTTTTTCACTATACTTTTTACACAAAGGACACAACCACAGCAAAACAAAAAAGGAAATTACCAATGAGTAAAATATTTGTAGATGCATGTTTTGGAAAAAAAACTCCATATACTCCGGTGTGGATGATGAGACAAGCAGGAAGATATCTTCCACAGTATATGGAAGTAAGAAAGAAAGCCGGTAACTTTTTAAACCTCTGCCATACACCACAAATGGCAGCAGATGTTACATTACAACCTGTTGATATAGTAGGAGTTGATGCAGCTATACTTTTTAGTGATATACTTGTTGTGCCAAATGAAATGGGTATGAAGTTAGACTTTGTAAAAGGAGAGGGACCTGTTTTTGAAAAACCTATAAAAACAAAAGAGGATTTGGATGCTTTGATAGGTGGAAGTGAAGCTGCTAAAAAACTTACTTATGTATATAAGACTATAAAGATAGTTAGAGAAAAGTTAGCTGATGATAAAGCTCTCATAGGCTTTACTGGTGCTCCTTGGACTTTAGCAACTTATATGATCGAGGGACAGGGAACTAAAACTTATAACATAGTGAAAAAACTTATCTATACTAATCCAACTCTTATACACAATCTTTTGGCAAAAGTAACAGAAGTTGTAAAATTGTATTTAGAAAAACAGATAGAATCAGGAGTTGATGCTGTCCAAATCTTTGATAGTTGGGCATCTGCTTTAGAAAAAGATAGCTATTTTGAATTTAGCTGGAACTATATAAAAGAAATAGCATCATATATAAAAGCAAAATATTCTCATATACCTATCATTGTGTTTCCAAAAGGGATACCTGCTTATCTTGATGAGATAGATGGCGATTTTGATGTTTTTGGAGTTGATTGGAGTATCCCTATGGATTATGCAAAAAAGATTTTAGGAGATAGATATGTTCTTCAAGGAAATATGGAGCCATGCAGACTTTACTCAAAAGATGCTACAAGAAATAGTGTAATAAGTATAGCAAATATTATGAAAGATGGAAGACACATTTTTAACTTAGGACATGGAATACTACCTGATGTTACAGTTGAAAATGCAAAGTATTTTGTAAAACTATGCCAAGAGGTTAGTAAACAATGAAAAAAGTTGTATAGTATGATACCCCAACAAAAAAAGACAATCTTAAAAAAAAATAAAAGTATAATAATCAATATTTAAAGAAAGCACAAGGGTTGTTATAGCAAAAATTAAAAAATAAAACAAGGAAAAATATGTTTACCTTTGGACCTGTAAACTCAAGGAGATTTGGACTCTCTTTGGGTATAGATTTATCACCTTTGAAAAAGTCTTGTAACTATGATTGTGTTTATTGTGAATTAAAAGCATCAAAACCAGTAGATAGTATAGAAAATCCTCCAGCAGTGGAAGAGATTGTAAAAGAGATAAAAGAGGCATTATTAAATCATAATGGCATAGAGGTAATAACCATAACATCAAATGGAGAGCCGACTCTGTATCCAAACTTAGATAAACTTGTAAATGAGTTAAACAAAATAAAAAAAGATAAAAAACTTCTCATACTATCAAATGGCTCAACTATTTGCAATAAAAATATAAAATCAACTTTAGAAAAGTTAGACTTTGTAAAACTCTCACTTGATTGTGCAACTACTAAGTGTTTTAAAAAGATAGATAGACCGTTAAAAGATATAAAACTTGATAAAATCATCTCTTGTATGAGAGATATCAAAACAACTCTTATCATAGAAATACTATTAGTCCAAGGTATCAATGATAAAGAGAGTGAGATAGAAGCTATAAACCAAATTTTACAAAAGATAAAACCGGATAGAGTGGATATAGGAACGATAGATAGACCACCTGCATATGATGTAAAAAGGGTTGAAGAGGAGAGATTGGTAGAACTTTCTAAACTTATAAAAAATATTCCCGTTTCAGTTATAAGAAAAAATCCTCCAAGCCAGAAACAAGACTTTACAAAGGAAGAGCTACTAAATCTTCTATCCCATCGTCCTCAAAGTCAATTTGATGTAGATACTTTTTTTAGCAAAAATGCTAAACAAGTTTTAAATAAACTTTATCACAATAAAAAGATCATAAAAAAAAATATAGCAGGAACTATTTTTTATAATACATATGAAGCTTCAATATAATATCCCCAACAAAAAATACCAAACTAAATAATTTTTATATTTCTAAATGGTGCAATAAAATAAAAAAATAGAAAAGATATAAAGATATTATGAGTAGAAAATGAACAACATATAATGCTGAGTTTAAAGCAAAACTAAGTTTAAAGCAAAAGTAATACTTGAAGTTTTAGTTTAAATGAGATAGCAAGTAAATATGATTTATTGCCTAAAAATATACAGAAGTGGAAGAGACATTATTAAGAGTGCTTTTGAATTTATGGGTATAAGAGCCTTGTATCCTAAAGTTAGAACAACTTTGGCAAACAAAGAACATAGGAAGTATCCATATCTTCTTAAAGCATTTAAAAATGATAATAATTTATACAATAAAGTTTTGTATCTACTTCATCGTGAGAAATTGTTGGACCACTTGCCAATATAGTTAAAAACTCATCTTCATTTTCTTTTTTTTGAAAGCATATTTAATTTTGTATGCTAAAAAACTTCTCTTTTATTTTTAGGAATCTGTTGCAAAAAATCAAGAATTTGTTCAACATAATTGTCATCTACTTTAATAGTCAATGTTTGCATCTTTTTTCCTTCAAGATGATTATAACCTAAAAAGTTAAATCTCTACCTTCTTAAAGAGAGTTGAGCTAAAACTGTTTATTTCTCTCTTCAATCCGTTATGAGAGCAATAAAACACCTTTTGAAATAATTAAAGAAGTAACTTTACCGACCATATTTTACATCCACTCTTTCATAGCTCTTTGGGCATCTCTCTTTGCATCTTTTTCTTTTAGAGTTTGCCTTTTGTCGTGAAGTTTTTTACCTCTTGCTAAGGCTATTTGAACTTTTGCTAAGTTTTTATGGTTGAAGTAGATAGATAGCGGAACTATAGTTAAGCCATCTTTTGAAGTTTTTCCTATGAGTTTGTTTATCTCCTTTTTATGTAAAAGAAGTTTTCTAGCTCTTTTGCTATCAGGTTTAAAGTGGGGATTTGTCTGGTCCAAAAAGGCGATGTGAGCATTTAATAAGTAAGGCTCCCCTTTTATGATACGAACATAGCTATCTTTTAAGTTTACTCTTCCAACCCTTAAAGCTTTTACTTCACTTCCTTCTAAAACTATACCTGCTTCAAACTTATCAAGTATTTCATAGTTATAAAAGGCTTTTTTATTTCTTGCAACTGTCTTATTCATATCTTCTCCTCAATACCAAAAAAGAGTACTTCCACTTCCACTAAAAAAGTAGTTTTCTTTTATATATTCTTTTAGCTTAGGATATAGTTTAAGTGCTGGTAGAAAAAGGTCGTTTAACTGCTCTTTTTTATACTTTCTTAGTATCTCTTTTGAGTTTAATTTTAAAAGTTTATTTGCTAATCCTCTATCAAAGTTTAAAAAATTTTTTCTAAATTCCTTATAAACTAACGGAGTTGAACACTCTATAGGTGGAGTGAAAGTTTTTATATCGAGTGCTTCCTCTTTAAACTCTTTAACTATCTCCCCAACTCCAAAGACATTTGCACTATCATACCCATATATAAAAAATGCTACATCACTTCCGATACTTTTTCCTATCTCTATTTTTTTTTCTAAGGAAAGATTTAGCGAACATATTTCATTGCACATATTTAAAAATGTAGCACAGTTACTACTTCCTCCACCAAGTCCGGCAAACTCAGGAATATTTTTTTCAACTACCACTTTGTAAGTTTTAAAAAACTCCTCTACCTCCCAGAACTTTTTTAACTCTTTGTATATCTTGTAAATAGTATTTCTTTTAGTTTCACAGCCAAACCTACCCTCTAGAATGAACTCGTCATTTGGTAAACTTTTCTTTTCAAAGGATATGGTATCATAGAGATTTTTTACCTTTACAAATCTTGAAGCTAACAGATGATAATCATCTTTTATTCCTACTATTTTTAAAAAAATATTTATTTTTGCATATGACTTTCTTATCATTTTTTAAAAAGCTTTGACAGTAGATTTATATTTATTGATTTATTTGTTATTTTGATAGCTTTTTCTAGCTTTCTTCTTAGGATTTGCATCTGTTTTGGTCTCTTTACACAAAGTTTTAAATAACCTTTGTTTATCTCAAACACCTTTATTATAACCTCACCAATAAAGACTTTTGATCAAATTTTATACCTAAAACTAACACAGTTTAACTCCATTTAACTTATAGCTAACCTTATTATCCTTGATATCTATAACTGAAAGCATACCATCATAAACTAAAAAATACTCTCCTCTATCTTTTATCTTAAAATCTTCTTTTTTTAGTTTTTTACCTAAAAGCACATCTGATTTCTCTTTTAGATAAAAGTTTTGAGGAATTTTTAAGTATAAGGTTGGATCAAGTGGTTTTTCATTTTCAAAGATAAACTCCCCCTCATTTAGTCTTTCAAGAAAACTCAAAGCTCCATTTACTCCTAATTTTTTACTGATGATTTCTCCTATACTTCGTATATATCCACCTTCGCTTATGTTTATCTTAAAAGTTAAAAATGGATGAGAGTAGTTTAAAAGTTTTATATCATAGATAGTGCTTGTTATCTTTTTTAACTCAACCTCTTTATCCTCTCTTGCTAACTTATAAGCTTTTTTGCCATCAATCTTTTTTGCACTAAATTTTGGAGGGAAATAATCGATTTCCCCTCTTAAAGAGTTTAGAGTCTTTTTTATCTTTTTTAGTGAAAAAGGCTCCAACTCCTCTATGTTTTCAACTCTTTCTATATCTAAAGAACTACTTTTTGCTCCAAGCCATAAAACAGATCTATAACTTTTTGGAGCTTTTTTAAGATAACGAAAAAGTTTTGGATACTGTCCAAAAGCCACTATCAAACATCCACAAGCAAATGGGTCTAAAGTGCCTGAAAATCCGGCTTTTTTTACTTTATACTTTTTTTTTATATAAGAAAGATAGCCATTTGAAGAGATATTTATTGGTTTATTTGCAACAAAGAGTCTGTTTTGCATCATATTTTCTCAACAAAAGTAGAGATTATATCTTTTATATTTCCTCCAAAGTTTATGGTAAGTTTATAGTCTTTTTTTACTTTTCCGACACTCATAACTCTTCCTATACCAAAAATCTTATGTTTTACCAAATCTCCCTTTTTGTAGTTAGAGTTTGTTTTTAGTTTTAAAGCTCCTTTGCCAAGTCCAGTCTCTGCTATAAAACGGCTTTTTAAAAGGTGGCTTCTTTTTCCTTTGTAAAAACGACTCTCAACATAACTTAAATATAACTCTTTTTTTGCTCTAGTTATTGCTACATAACCAAGTCTTCTTTCTTCTTCTAAGTTTGTTCCATCTCCAAGTAGTGGAAAAAATCCCTCTTCAAGTCCTATGATAAAAATATACCCAAACTCTAAACCTTTACTAGCGTGGATGCTCATAACAGAGATATTTTTATCATCTATCTGATCTTGTTCGCTTTGTAAAGCTATGTCATTTAAAAAGTTTTCTAAGTTAGCATCTTCATTTTCTATGAGATAGTCGCGAAAAAGTCCGTGAAACTCATCTATATTTGCCACTTTTTCTATGGAATCTGGAAGCTTTGAGTAGTAATCCTTGATGCTAAACTTATCTTCTAAATCATCTATGAGAGTATAGAGTCTATCTTTGTTTGAAAGACTTTCTACTTTCGCAATAAATTCCTTCAGTGACTCTAAAGTTTTTTTGGGAAGTCTAGTTTTTAAAAGTTCAGGTTCATTTTTTATGAGGTCATAAACTGAGGAGTTTTTTTGATATGCCAAAGCATAAAGTTTGTCTATAGTTGTTTTTCCTATACCTCTTTTGGGGCGGTTTATGATTCTTTTTAGGGAGAAGTCATCTTGAGGATTTTGAATAACTCTAAGATAGAAAATAATATCTTTTATCTCTGCTCTTTCATAAAACTTCATACTTCCTACCATTTTGTATGGTATATTAGCTTTGTTTAAACCCTCCTCTATTGAACGACTGAGGGCATTTATACGATAAAGGATAGCTATGTCATTTGGGTGAACTCCATTTTCTATTAACTCTTTTATCTTTTGGGAAATCTTATAGCTTTCCTCTTTTTCGTCGTTCGAACTTATAACCTCTATCTCTTTTCCATTTTCTATCGTAGCTTCGAGTTTTTTGTCCATACGATTTCTGTTAAAGGCTATGAGTTCATTTGCAGCTTTTAGTATATTTGAGGTTGATCGGTAGTTTTTTGTAAGCCTTATAACTTTAGTATTTTTAAAGTGCTTATCAAACTCTAAAATATTTCTTATATTTGCACCTCTCCAACTATAGATGCTTTGGTCGTCATCCCCAACTACACAGATATTTCCATGTGTCAATGCTAACTTCTGCAAAAGTTTAAACTGTATATCATTTGTATCTTGATACTCATCTACCATAATAAACCTATATCTTTGACTTACCTCTTTTGTTAACTCTTCGTCACTATCAAGGATCTTATATGGCAAAATCAAAAGGTCATCAAAATCGACTAAGTTATTGTCTTTTAGATACTCCTCATACTTTTTATATAGCAAAGCTATCTGTTTATAGTTTGGAAGCATTGCTGAGGATATAACATCATCCGGTTCTATGAGATTGTTTTTATACTTTGATATTTCGTTGGTTATAAGTGATAAAGGGAGATTGCTTTCAAAAGACTTTAAAATCTTTTTTTTATCATCTATGTCTATGATAACAAAGGAATTATCTCTTCCTAACTTTTGCATATAGTGCTTTAAAAACAAAAGTCCAAATTTATGAAAAGTGCAAAGTAGTGGATAGTGTTCAAGTGTGTTTTGTATCAGTGAAAAAGCTCTTTGTCTCATCTGAGTTGCTGCTTTATTTGTAAAGGTTAGAGTGAGTATGGAAGAGGGAACCACTCCGTTTTCTATCATAAAGGCTAGTCTTGAAGTGATAGTTTTAGTTTTTCCGCTTCCAGCACCTGCTAATATAAGCAAAGAACCATCTACAGTTGTAACAGCCTCTCTTTGTGAATCATTTAGGCTATTTAACACTCTTTCCATTTTTTATCACTTTTTATTTTATTTTAACAAAAGATTTATAAAGATTACTAATATTAGTCTCACTCCACGATACCTCTACCTTCATTCTTTGCACTAATTTTTAACTATGCTAGTTCCCAAAAAACTTAACGAGAAAAATCAGATTAAATTCTTTCTTATCGTAAATGGATATCCACTTACAAGTTTTAATAAAATATCAGGTTTTGCTACAATAATATTTTTATTTACTAATTCATCATTATTGATAACAACTCCTTGTTCTCCTCTTTTTAAAATATTTACTTTTTTTATATTAATCTTATTTTTATTTACAACTAAAACAACACTTTTACCATTTTGATCTAAAACAGCATCAAATGGCAATAAAATACCTTTATTATTAAATGTTATAACATCTATTTCAACTCTATCTCCAGAGATGAGTTTTTTATTTACATATACTTTATATTCTGCCAAGCTATGAAAAGTAGTTCCTAATTTTATGGCAGTATATATTTTATTTTCAAAAATAACTCCTTTTATGTCGGTATCAGAAGGAACTCTAACCATCAGATAAAATCCATTTTTTGAACTAATAGATAAAACAGGTTTCCCCGGCATTGTAATAGAGCCTTGATTTATAAATGTTTTGGATACTATTCCATTGACTGGTGATTTTATAACTGCATAAGAAAGAGAGTTTTTAAGATTTGCTAATTTTGCTTTGATAGAAGCTATTTGAGACTCTTCTTTTTGATACTGTTCAACAGATGCAACTTTTACTTTTAGTAACTCTTTAGTTCTTTTATGTGTTTTTAAAATATTTTGCAATAAAACTTTTGTAGCTTTTATCTCATCTTGTAAATCTTTTGTATCAAGTTGTGCAACTATTTCACCTTTTTTGAGAGTTTTACCGCTTAGAGCTATTTTTTCAACTCTAGCTGGGATTTTGGAGCTTAAAATTACATCTTTATCATTTAAAACTTCAGCTAATGATGGAAGAGTTAAAATAACATTTTGTTTTTTTACCCTCATATTTTTAACCACTATAGGATAAATTTTAGGAGTCAAAAGGGAATTTTCCTCTTTTTTCAAAGCCTTAACTCTTGTTACTATAGCAATAGCAACTATTACAACTATCAATATAAATATTAAAAATTTTTTATCTATTTTTATCATTTTTCACCTCATAAAATATTTTTTTTAAGTCATTGCCATATATTAAAGCTAAATTTGCCAGAGTCATATTTTTTTTAGCTATAACTTCGGCAAGTTTTGCTTTTGAAATAGCCAAGTCATTTTCATATTGTAAATAGTCATTTACACTCATAGTTCCGAGTTTAAAAGATACTTTTGCACTTTTTAAGAGTGATTTTCTCAATCTTAAACTTTTTTGTGCAATAGAGATTTGTTGAATAAAATATTTTAAATCATTAGATAGTTTTTGTTCATTTGCTATTAACTCTTTTTTTTCTTTTTGATATTTTAATTTATCTTTATATAGAGTATATTTTGCTTTTTTAATATCTTTTAATGATTTCATATCAAATATATCCCATTTCATATATATACCTATAGAGTTATAATTTTCCTCTATATTTTTGCCGGTATTGTAGGCATTTGTATAATTTTTGGTTGTTTTTGCTTTTATAAAAAGTTCAGGATATCTAATAGATTTTTTAGCATCAAGATTTTTTTTATCAGCTTTTATCATCTCTTTTATCGGTTTTAAAAAAATATAATCATTTATACTGTAGTTGTTTCCTACTATTTTTATAGTTTTTTTTAAAGATATATTTGTAAGAGAGTATATTTTTGATTTTATATCGGAAATCTTAGAATTTATATCTAATATTCCCATATCTATTTGATTTAGGGCATCTTCTAGTTTTAACTTTTTAAAAGCAGGAAATCTTCCATTTTTTATGGCTATAGATATATTTTTTAAAGTTATGTTTATTGATATTTTTTTTTGAATTAGAGAGTTTTTGAGTTTTGATAAGTGATTAAAATTACTTAAAAGTGTTATCAACAAAGCTTCTCTTTTTAAAAGGTCAATTTTCTTTTTATATTTTGAAGCTTTTATCAAGTGTTTTAATTTTTCTTGATTGTCATAAATCTCTTTTACAAAAAGAGGCATACTAAGTTCAAGTCCTATTCTTTTTATATTATTTCCAAATGGCAGGGAATCTTTTGATTTTAAAAGTTGTGCTGATTTTGTTGGAGTCAAAGCTATAAGTGGTGAGTCATTGTTAAAATATTCATAACTTCCCATTAAGGATATCTTAGGAAGTAAAGAGAGTTTTAATTGTTCTTTAGTAATTTGTAACTCTTTTTGGATAATTTTATTTATTTTTGATTCTGGTGCATTTTTTATAGCATCAAAAAGTTTGTCTAAACTTATTGCATTTAAACTAATAAAACTAAATATTAATAAAAATAAAAAAATTTTTTTCACTTGTATTCCCCAATGTATTTGTTTATCATCCAAGAAGGTTCATCTTTTATGCCTTTTTGGTCAAATCAACTCCTTACTTACCAAGCCTTGCCGTAAAGCCCTCGGCTTTAACCGTAGGGATATAAGGCAATAGAAAATTTGATAGGGAGTAAATCTTCCTTGAGAACTTTCTGATAATGCCTATATTATATTCAAAATTATGTTATAATACTTTATATGAAAGATACAAACAAGTCAAAGACCAAGAGAGAAATTAAAACATTTGCACAAAAAAGTTGATATTGCAGGAATAATCTATAACTTCGCTTTGCCTTTTATCACATTATCACAAATTCGGCAGTGTAAATAGAAATTTTAAAAGTTTTTTTGCATTGTTAAAACTTAAAGCAAAAGCATACTATCAATCTATTCTTGATAAACAAAATATCAAACAACTACTTTAACTTAACAGTCAAAAAAATAATTGATTATTGTGTAAAACATAACATCGGCAACATTTAGATGATAAACCCAAAGTTTTTAAAAAAAAACTCAATAAGTCTTTTTAAACTCATCCCCAACTATTTTTTCAATTTTAGTTCTATATTGTATTTGATGAGAAATCATCTCTTCGTTAAAAATCTGATCTAAACCATAATAGTTTGAGACAATATAGTCTATACCTATACTACTTGAGTATGGAACCCATTCGTATTTTAACCTATTTCCTAAATTTTGATTTATATCATCTAGTTTTGAGTTAACATATCCTATAGAGTTTGCTATATAAAAATTTTCTCTATTTTTTCTTTGTATCATATTTAAAAGAAGTGGCGAATAGTTAACTTGAGTTGAAAACAATCCATATGGTTTTATATCAAAACTAGAAAAGCTTGATGCCAAGAGTGCTGTTTTTATCAATGGCATATTGAAAAAGATAGAAGCATCTTGTAGTTTTGTATTATCTGTTAAAATATATTTTGGATTGATTTTTGCATTTTCTATAAGTTTAGTATATATATATGATTGATAACTATTTTCTTCAACATATGAAGTAAGTCTTTGTGCTAACCAACTCATATCCATAAATATAGCCAATTTGCCATTTGTATATGGCATCAATTTTTCTATCTGCCTTTTATAATCTATACCACCAAAGTAAAAATTGCCACTATGATTTACACCTTCTGACTTATTTATAGTAGGTATATATATCAATAAATCTCTCTCTATCGATGCTAAAGTATCAGCACCATCTTTTGTTAACGGTGCTATAACAAACTTATATCCTTTTGCTTTTATCTTCAAAATAGTATCTAAAAGTCTCTCTTCACTCTCATCATAACTATCAAATACTTCAAAAGTAAAATCTTTTCCCCTAAAAATCAAATAACTAAGTATAGAGTTTGAAATTTTTTTTGCATATCCCTTTATAACCTTTTTAGGAACAAGTAAAGCCACCTTAAACTCACCATATCCAACCAAATCCTTTACTTTAACCTCTTTATAAGGTATCTCTTGGATAATGGCCTCTGTATCATCTATAGTTATCTCCTCTCCCAACTGATTGGTCGAATTTATAGGTTTTTGTGAAACTATCTTTGATACTGGAGGTATATCATCAAACGAATCAATAAACTCTGCCGTCAAAAAAGCTTGAAAAAAAATCAAAATCAAAAATATGGACTTCATAACATCGCCTTCACTTTTTTCATATCAATAAAAACATCTTTTTTTGCACTTGGATTTCTAAGAAGATAGCTTGGATGATATGTTGGTATCAACTTTATGTCGTTCCACTCTATCACCCTTCCTCTTATATGTGTTATTTTGGCATTTAAGTCACCAGTTAAGTATTTATAGGCTGTAGCTCCTAGGGCAACTATGATTTTTGGTTTTACAAACTTTATCTGTTTAAAAAGATATTCTCTACAAGTAGTGGCTATCTCATAGGATGGAGTTGCATTGTTTGGTGGACGACATTTTACTATATTTGCTATATAAACTTCACTTCTATCAAGCTCTAAAACATTATTTATGATACGAGTTAAAAGTTCCCCAGCTCTTCCTACAAAAGGTTTTCCTAACTCATCTTCATAGGCTCCGGGAGCCTCTCCTACAAACATTAAAGAGGCTTTTTCATCACCCTCACCAAAAACATAATTTTTCTTAGTTTTTACAAGTTCACAAAGATGACAAGAAAAAACTTCTCTTTTTAACTCATCCAAAGGGTGAAGAGTTGAAGTAGTTTGTGAAATACTTTTTGTAGGTTTTATATCATCAAAGTAGTTATATCCAAAAAATCTTCGCTGATAAAGTTCTCTGAGTAGTTTTAATCTTTCCATAAGGAAAGTATATCATTTTAAAGTTAAGGAAGTAGGAGGATTTTATTATTTAACTAACATATCTTTATGTTTATTTGTTGGTTTTATAAATATAGCAAATGCCAAAAAAATTATGCTAATAACCAATACTATAATACCAACATTATCCATCTTCTTTTGTTCCTTTATTTATTAAGATTATACCACTTATTGCAAAAGCAAAAGCACCAATCAATGTCTTATAATCAATACTTCCCATTTTAACAAAAGGAGCTAAGATAGCTACAGCAAAAGTTATCTTTGCTAAATCTAAACCTAACTTACCAATCTCTTTTGTCATTTGTTTTGTTTTACCATAAAAATATAAATAAGGAAGTAGAAACCAACTTCCTACTTCCTAACTTCTAACTTTTACTTATTCACTCACTTCCACAACAACAGGCTCATTTTCCCAGATACCATGTTTTGTGCAGTAAGCTTGAGCTACAAGATTTAGTTTTTTTCCTGTTGGAACTATATTAAAAGTAACTGTTTGATGTCCTTTTTTACCTCCTAAAGCACCAGCCATAAACTCAACTTTTGCTAAAAGTGTTTTACCATCATATAAAGCTATACTTGCTATATAGTGATCAAAATCATCTGGATGAGTGTATTCCTCACCCATTTTAACAGTTACTGCAAAAGGCTCACCCTTTTTAGCAGTATTATCACAGTGGATAAATGGTGAATGTCTATCTATATAATCTTTCTTTGCTTCTCTCTCTACCGTATCTATATCAACATATCTATTTATCGTTGGCATATTTTCTCCTATTTCTTGATTTAGATCAATATTTTAGCATATCAAGATAAAAGTTGTCTTATTAATTCAGGGGGGGGGTAGCCTAGTGGATTTTACCACACTAGACTAACTAAAAGTTTTTTACTCTACAAAAGCTACTTCAGTAACATTATGCTCTATTCCAAGCTCTGTTGGTTCGATACCAAGAGCTAAACCTATCATTTGAGGTAGATGAAGAACTGGTATATGAACCTCTCTTCCTGCCTCTTTTGAGATATTGTGTTGTTGAACATCCATTCTTAAGTGGCAAAGTGGACATGGAGTAACCATAACCTCTGCTCCTTGATCTATAGCATCAAGCATCGCTGTTGCACTTAGTTTGTTTGCTGTTTTTGGATTTTGCAGTTCAACATGGAAACCGCAACATTTGTTTTTGTTTTCATACTCTACATTTTTTCCACCAAGAGCTAAGATGAGATCGTCTATAGAAGTTGGTTTGTATGAACTCTCTTTAGCATTGCTTGAGTGATGAAGCTCCTCTGGTCTTATGTTATGACAACCGTAAAATGCAGCTATTTGCCTATCTGTTAGAGGATTTTTGACTTTTTCTTTTATGGCATCAAGTCCAAAATCATCAACTAAAGCATATAAAAAGTGTTTTACCTCACTTGTTCCCTTATACTCTAAACCAACCTCAGCAAGTTTTTCATTTACCTGTGCTTTTAACTTCTCATCATTATCAAGTCTATGTTTTGTCATAGCAGTATTTAACTGACAAGTGTTACATATAGTAACCATAGTAAGTCCGAGTTTTTCCGCATAAGAGATATTTCTTGCATTTAAAACAAGTGAAAGCATATCATCAAAATCTTGAAGGTGACTTGCACCACAACAACTTGCTTCATCCAAAAGAATAAGCTCTATATCCAAAGCTTTAGCAACAGCCAAAGTTGATTTTAAAAGCTCTGGTGTACTCTCTCTTGCTGTGCATCCTGTATAAAGTGCATATTTTAACTTAGCCATTTTTATCTCCCTTGAAACTTAGCTGTTGAAGCAATTTCTACTAGCTTTTGTATCTCATCTAATTTTTTAGTTTTTGGCATATTCCAAGGCATAACTATCTTTCCTCTTTTATACATAGCCATAGCTTCTGGAATATGTTTTAAAACTCCTATTAAACCTTCTGAGTATTTTACAAGTTCACCCTCATCTAATAATCCATGTTTTTCGATAGACCATTTAAATCCTACAGCATGTCTTGTTGCAACATTGTCCTCTTCCATATTTTCTTTAAATGTCATTTGGTGAAGTTTTATTATCTTGTCAATTGGTGTTATCTCTTTTGGGCAAACTTGTGCGCATTCATAGCATTTTACACAATCCCATATACCTTGACCTAACTGATTTACAGTCTCTAATCTCTCCTTTTTAGCTTCATCCCTAACATCGGCATTAAATCTATAAGCCAATACTAAAGGTGCAGGTCCGAGATAGTCAGGATTTACCTCAACTGCTGGACATGCATAGTAGCAATTTCCACACTGGATGCAGTAGTCTGCTTCATCTATCTGCTCTGCTTCTTCTTGATTTACGATATTTTCACTCTTTGGAGCTTCATCTATTTCAGCTTCCAAGTAAGGTTTTACCTTGTTATATTTATCCCAAAAATCTTTTTTGTCTATAACCATATCTTTGATAGCTCTTGATTTGTTTTGAGGCTCTATAGTTAGTTCTTCTCCAAAAATCTCTACCAAATCAGCCACTCTTTCTTTACAAGCTAAAGTAGCTTTTCCATTTACTTTTACAGCACAGCTACCACAAATACCGTGGCGACAACTTCTTCTATAACTTAAGCTTCCATCTTGTTCCCATTTTATTTTATTAAGAACATCAAGCACAACATCACCCGCACCAACTTCTACCTCAAACTTATCGTAGTGAGGAAGATAGTCTGTAGTATGGTTAAATCTAAATACATTAAACAATAGTTTTTTCTTTTTTTTACTTACCATAGCCAAATCCTAATATATTCTTTCTTGTGGTTCAAATTTACCAAGCACCACATCACCATACTCTAGCTTAATAGCACCTCTTTTACTCATATAAGCATAAGTATGCTTTAAAAACTTTTTATCATCTCTTTTTGGATAATCATTTCTAAAGTGAGCACCACGGCTTTCTTTTCTTGCAAGTGCACCTTCAACTATAAATAGCGAAAAATCAAGCATATGACCAAGCTCTAGTGCCTCTTGCAAATCAGTATTATAGACTTTTGATTTGTCATCTATTCTGATATTTTTAAATCTAGCTCTTAAATCTTTTATAATTTCTTTTTGTTTTTTAAGACTCTCTTCAGTTCTAAAAACTCCGGCATTGTTAGTCATACCCTCTTGAAGCTCTTTTCTTAACTGTGGAACTTTTTCATCTCCATTGTTATTTAGTATCCAATCCACCTCTTTTACAAAGTTATCAGCATCTTCAGATTTTACAGGTTCAAGTGTAAGACTATCAAGCTCATCAGATATAGTTTTACCTACATGTCTTCCAAAAAGCATAGCTTCAAGCACAGAGTTTGCACCAAGTCTATTTGCTCCGTGAACACTTACACATGAACACTCACCAGCCGCATAAAAGCCTTTTACAGTTTCAGTTGGAGATTTTTTTACATTTCCAGCAAGCGTTACAGGTATTCCACCCATAGAGTAGTGAGCGGTTGAAGCTATCATAATAGGCTCTTTTATCATATCAAGCCCTAAAAATGTCAAAGCTAAATCCCTTAGTTCTGGAAGTCTTTCCATAATCTTCTCTTTTCCAAGATGGGTAAGATCAAGATATACTGCATCTTTATCCGGTCCGACTCCTCTTCCCTCTAAAATCTCTTGAGTGATAGATCTACTAACCAAATCTCTTGGTCCAAGCTCCATCTTTTCAGGAGCATATTTTTTCATAAATCTTTCACCTTTAGAGTTAAGAAGTTTACCACCCTCTCCTCTTGCTGCTTCACTCATAAGGATACCAGTTCCAGCAAGTCCGGTTGGATGAAACTGGACAAACTCCATATCCTCTAACGGTAGTCCCGCTCTTGCAACGATGCTTAAAGCATCGCCGGTATTTGCATGAGCATTTGAGTTTATTTTAAAAGCTCTTCCATATCCACCTGTTGCAAACATCACTGCTTTTGCATTAAATATAGCCGGTTTTCCAGTTTTTATCTCATATGCAACCACACCTTTTACTGTTGAGCTTTCTTCATCATAGATGATATCTCCGACATACCACTCATCTTTAAACTCGACATTCAGTCTGTTTGTTTGCTCATACATAGTTTGCAAAAGTGTAAGTCCAGTTCTATCCTTTGCAAAACAAGCTCTTGGATGAGATTGTCCGCCAAATGGTCTTTGAGCTATCTTTCCATCTTTGGTTCTACTAAAAACAGCTCCCATTCTCTCAGCCCATCTGATAGCCTCTGGTGCTGTTTTACACATAAACTCAACAGCATCTTGATCGGCTAAATAATCACTTCCCTTAACTGTATCAAATTCATGAAGCTCAACACTATCTTTTTTGGCTAAAGCTGCATTTATACCACCTTGTGCAGCACCGCTATGACTTCTAAGCGGATGAAGTTTTGTTAAAACAACTACATTTTTTCCTTGCCTCTTTAGCTCTCTAGCAGTAGCAAGACCGGCAAGTCCGGCTCCCACTACAACAGCATCATACTTGTATATAGGTATCTGCATCTAACCTGTCCTTTGTATAATTTTTTGTAATAGTTGGATTATATCAAAGCAGATCTTAAAAATTGGGATGAATATGTTATTATTTTCTCATAGATAAAAAGAGTTTTTTAATAACTCTTGGTAGAAATCCCAGTGGTTTTTAGCTGTTAAAATGGATGCCTTAGAAAAACTATTGCTTATGCAAGAGTTGCATCTTATGACCAAAAAGATGATTTAGAAAAACAAAAACAAGTATTAGTGTCATTAAAAAGTAACAGCTGTGGAAATAACAGCTTTAAATCTGTCAACTAGATTGACAAATTTAACTAGTATCGTGGAAGCAGGAATTAAACATTATCTTTGAGTAATTGTGCTTGAAGATGAGTAAGTTTTAAGAAACGATAGTTTACTTTTATCAAATAAGAACTTTTTACTCAAACAAAGTTAAAATCAAAAACAAAGGGGTGTTGTGTCTATATCCATATATTATCTATAAGTCTTGTAGTGCCAACTCTTGCGGCTACAAGTATGATAGTATTTCCTATTTCCACTTTTTCAAGTAGATTAAAGCCATAGTCAACTATTTCAAAGTATTCTATCTCTACATCTTTTAAAACTTCTAAACAAAGTTTTTTTATCTCTTTAACATCACTTTTACCCATACTTATGAGTTTAGCTGCCCTTTTAAGCGATTTTGAGAGTGCTAAGGCTCTTGTTCTTTCTGTGGTAGAAAGATATTCATTTCTACTGCTAAGAGCTAAGCCATTACCATCTCTTACTAGTTCACAAGGGATTATCTCTACATCTAAAAAGAGATCCCTTACCATCTGCTTTATAAGATAGAGTTGTTGAGCATCTTTTTTACCAAAGTATGCACGGGTTGGTTTTACTATATTAAAGAGCTTTAATACCACTTGTAAAACCCCATCAAAATGTTTGGGACGGTTGTAGCCTTCAAGGACATATCCTTTAATCTTAGGAGCTTTTATGATAAGCTCTTTATTATTGTAAATATCAGATGTATTTGGCAAAAAGACTACATCTACTCCTGCCACTTCGCATATCTTTAAGTCTGCCTCAGTCTTTTTAGGATAAGTCTTTAAATCTTCGCCTTCTAAAAACTGGGTGGGGTTAACAAAGATAGAGACAACTGTAAAAGGATTTTCACTAACACTTTTTTTTATAAGTGAAAGATGCCCCGCATGCAAAGCACCCATAGTTGGAACAAAGCCTAACTCTTTTCCTTTTAAATACCCTTTTAACTCTTTAACACTGTTTATAACTTGCAAGAAAAGTCCTTTTTAGTTTGATTATATCTGTAAACCACCTCTCTAACTAAAAAGCTAGAGGTAGTTCACATCCAAACAAATATCCAACTCTTACTTAAGAGTATGGAAACATTATTTAAATATTTATTATCTCTTGCTTTGACGAGATTATAGCAAATATTTAAAAAATTAGCAATCTTTTTCAATTTATGATTGAAATATAAAAATATGTAAGATATGATTTGTCTTTTCTTTTAATATCTATTGGAAAATTTATTTTTAATATGCTTTTATAACTAT
>CAZUPK010000088.1:0-2950 GCA_964622255.1 uncultured Campylobacterales bacterium | reverse complement strand
GATAAGGCACAAAAGGATAAACCAAAGCAAAATGCTCACCATCTTTATAGTTTTGGTACTGGCGACTTCTATCACTAAAGTGAATGTATAGAAGAGAGAGAGTTTTTAATCTTATTGTGGATAACACTTAAGTCACTGTTTGCTTCTTCTGTTTTTTCCAATAATCTTTTTTGGATAACTTCATTGGCATTTTGGCTAGTGAGGTTTAACTTCACTTTAAAACGCCCCATAATCTTAGAAAAATCATTTTGCATCTGTAAGTTAACATTTACTAAACTATCAACTGCAGACTGAGAAGTTACTACAACCCAAGCTTGTCCTTGACATACTGTTGCCAATGTTTCAACTATGGTTTGTAGATTTAACATCAGTTTTACATTATCACCGATATATTGTCCAACTTCATCTACGAAAAAAATCAATCTAAAATTTTTTTCTTTTGTATCGATATAATCTTTTACCTCATTTGCAAACTCTTCAATACTCAATGAATAATTTTCTTCATACTTATCTATAACATCTTTTGCACTATCTATCGATATATCATCAACACTTGCAAGTGCTTTAGCAAAATTATCACTCTCCAAAAAGATAGTCTCTCTTCCACTTTCCCAACTCTCTCCACTAAACTCTTGAAATTTTTGTTTAAAACTCTCAAATTTTCCTCGCTTGTCCAAATCACTTTCAAACTTAGCGATATATCCAAATTTTGGATAATAACCTCTCATCTCGTTGAATACTTTCATAAATACACTCAAAATCGCATCATCTTGAGCTTTACTTCCTATATCAGATTTTTGATCAATATTAAAAAGGATAGTTTCTGAGGGTGATAAGAGAGCTTTTTGAATATTTGCTTTAAGTTCAAAATCATCAGCATCAATTTTTTCAAGAAATAGCTCCCCAATCAAATCAGAGTGTTCACGACGATTTGTAAGGATATAAGATAAAATCTTAAGCAAATGAGACTTACCACTACCAAAATGTCCAGAAATCCATACACCTATATTTTGTGTATTGCTACCAATAGTAGTTGAATACTCATCAAAAAAGTTATCTAGCTTTTGGTTTAAATCATTTGTGATAACATACTCTGCTACCTCTTGAAAAACTGCTTCATCACTTAAATTATCAGCTTTGATAACACCTTCAATCTCTCTATGTATATCTTTTTTAAATAACTGTCCAATCACTCTTTATTCCTTATAAGTTAAGTGTATCAAGGTTAAATGCTCGATAGTAATTATCATCTTTTAATCTTCCAAATAAAGATAACTCTGTTGTATAAGTTCCTGGGAAAAACATAACTGTCGGTCTATCTTTAATATAATTTTGAAGATTATTCAATATCGTATGAGAACGAATAAAAGGGAAAACTTGTCCAACTCCTGTTAAAAATAGTATTTTAGATGGATTTTCCTTAGCTAACTTTTCAATCACTGGTATAAGTCTAGTTTCACTATCCAAAACTCCTTGTAGTGTTTTAAAAAGTTTAGATTTTGATAAATCTTTTTCTTTTTCAATAATCTTTTCTAACACTCCTCTTTCTTCTAATATCTTAAGAGATAACTCATATAGATTTATCTCATAGACACTTATACCTATACGAGATAATCTATCTTTGAGCTGTCTGTTTTTTTGAACTATATCATTTTCTTGTTCTGGATTATATGGAACTATATAAAATGGGATCTCTCCACCTAAAGCACTCATTGATAAAAATTTTTCTTTTTTAAGGTTATTAAACAGCTTATCATATTTTAAATCAAGTGATTCTATCTTCATTTATACCTCTTTATAAATTCATTTATCTCATAGTCGCTAAATAGAAAAGCTCTTAAATACTTTGGATCATCTTGAACTATCAGTCTTATAAGTTCATCACTTAGATAAGGTTTTTGAATATTTTTATTTTTAACACTATCTATGAAACCAGCTTGTTCTAAAATCTTAAACATAACTTGTTTTAGTTTGTATTGTGTAGTATCTGAAATGGTATTGAGATTATCATATAAAACTTTTTTGCTATCAAAAAATAGTTCATAATCACTATTTAAAATAGTATAATCAAACAACAAAAGTTTCTCTCTAACTACTTCACTAACAAAATCATAAATAAATTGGTAAAGTTTAAAACAACTTAACATCGTAAGATTTTTGACATCACTACTAGTTGCAACTTCATAATATGACAGTTGTTCAAATGTCAATGTTTGAAGCCTTTTTTTGATTTCGATAAATTCTCTTTTTCTTGTAGATAGTGTTCCTTTTTGCAATATGTCATCTTCTATGACAGATTTAGCAACATCATCCCAGTCAAGAGTTTTTTTATAAGTTAAAGCTATAGTCTCTGATTCATAAGTCGCTAATGATACTGCTGTATATGATAAAAGATACTTTAAAGACATCACCACCACCACCAATAAAATAATATTTACTTTTATTGTATCATTTTAGAGTTAAATTATGACATTTTAACATTCACAATTATCCCTTCCTCATCCAAATGACTTTTCATCACTTCCATAAACTCTGAGATTTTGTTTTGTTTATATTTTTGGAAATCATACCCCTGATAGTTTTGATTGATATTTTTAAATATCATATCTCTAAACTCATTACTATCAAACACTTCGTGGACAAATGTGGCGTATATGCGACCTTGGTGGTAATGTACTCTTCCTTTGGTTGAGATACCCTCGTGTAGTTCAAATCCTGGTACTTTGATACCAAATATATCATAAACTTTTCTCTCAAGTATCTTATCTGATACAAACTCTATCTCATCATCAATTAGCCCCAAAGCCCTCTGACCTCCTACACTATTCCAAATCTTTTCATATCCACCACATATGCCAAATATCACACCCTCATACTCTAAGATTCTTTTATCTATATTGCTTTCTTGTAGCCATCTAAGATCATCTATGGTTAGTTTGCTACCAGGTAG
>CAZUPK010000087.1:0-18201 GCA_964622255.1 uncultured Campylobacterales bacterium | reverse complement strand
TAGCTAAAAAAAGAGATGAGTTAAAAAGAGCTATTATAGGTTTAATGTTTAAACCAACCTATGCATGTAATGCGAGTTGTAGTTATTGTCATCTTTATAAATTGGGTTCAAAATTTCCTCAAATGAGTATAGAAACTTTACAAAAAAGTATAAAAAGGCTAGAAGAGTATATATTGGAGTTAAATCCAAAAGAGAAGGTAACAGTAAAGTTTATATGGCATGGTGGAGAACCTATGCTTTTGGATGATAGTTTTTATAAAAAAGCTAATGAAATCATAAAAAGTTCATATATCTTAAATACAAGAGCAAATTATTATCATACGACTCAGACAAATTTCACTCTATATCATAAAAAGGATATGCCAAATTTTTATAGTTTACTAAAAGGAAAAATATTTGGAGTTTCATATGATCCTTTAACTGATGAAAGAGTTTTGAATAATAAGAGTATTGATTATAAAAGTGAGTTTTTAAAATCATACTTCAAACTAAAAAAAGATGGAGGAAAAGCCTTTTTACTATATGTAGTAACTAAAGAGAGTGTAAAAGAGGCTAAAAAGTTATACTACTTTTTTAAAAATATGAACTTTGATGCAGTTGAAGTAAATCCAGTATATGGTGTTGAAGATACTATGACACCTGATGAATATGGTAAATTTTTATGTGAACTTTGGGATATTTGGATACAAGATGACAAAAGTGTAAAACTTACTATATTTGATAGGTGGGAAAGTATATATAAAAGAAGTTTTTCAAAATATGGAGTTTGCCACTATGGAGATAACTGTATAAAACATGTTTTTATGATAAATCCAAATGGAGATATTTTAGGTTGTGGAAAGCATAGCGAAAAACCTTTTGGAACTATTTATAAAAACTCATTTTTAGAAGTTGAATATGAAAAGTCTAAAGTTGTTGATAAGAGAAATGAGTTTTTATTATCTCAAGAAAGTGAGTGTAAAGGATGTAAGTGGTGGAGTTATTGCCACGGAGATTGTCCTTTTTCTACTGAAGAATCTTCACTCTTTACAACTCAAAAAAGCCTATGGTGCCAAAGCTATAAAATGCTTTTTGAAAAAGTCTTTTAAAAAAGGTTAGAAAAAAACACCTTTATTTTATACCAAAGATAGAGTAAAAAACTCTCTTGCTTTATCTTTTTTTCTATTTTTTGTATCCTCTTAGATGCTATACTATAATCCAAAGAGTCTTTTTTACAATCTTTTTGAGCCTTTTTATAAAGTTTATAAATATCAAAATCCTTTTTTGTAGCCTTTGCTTTTGTTTCCTTTATCTTTTGAAAAGTATCAAAACATTTATCTTTCTTTCTTAGACCACTTACAAGTTTTTTCTCTTTTTGCTCTAAAATATTTTTAGATATATAACCTTGTGGTAAGGATTTATAAAGAGAAAGAAGTTTATGCCCTGCTTTGATATTTCCCTTTTCATAACTTTTTTGAAGAAGTTTGATAGCTTTTAAATAGCTTATTTGAGAAACTTCTAAAGTATAGCTCTTTTTTTTATGAGCACCCAATGCCTCTAAACACTCTATATCGCCTTTACAATCTGTTAACTTTTTCGCAACAACGGTATAAGTTTTAAGCCCTTTTTTGCCACTTAGATATTCCATTGCCTCATCATACTCATTGGCAAATAAAAACACTGATAAAAAAATAAAAAATAGATATCTCATTTTATTCCTTCCTAAACTAAACCGATGAATCCCTTCATCGGTTTAAACATTTTAATACAAAGAGAAAAGATTGTTTTTAATTTTATGTAAAACTCTTATTTTTCCAACTTCATCCACAAAAACCATTAAGTTTTTTTCTTCACTTTTTAGCTTTTCAAGTGCCTCTTCTATAGTTAGCTCTTTTTCTGATTCTACATCGACCTTTTTTATATCATCTTTATTTTTTATCAAGACTTTAACATTATCTTCATAATCAAGATATACTAAAAAATCTCTTTTACTATCTTTTAAAACTTCCACTGCATCTTCATAAGCTAAAGGTTTATATAACTCCAACTCCATAGGAACTATCTCATCTATATTTCCATCAAGTTCATCATCTATAATATCATCAGTTCTTATGTGATCTGTTATCTTATCGTGATATCTTCTTAAAACCTTTTTAGCTCTCTCAACCGCCAAATCAACAGCAGCATACATATCTTTGTCTTCTTGTCTTATTACAATAGTATTTTTATGTGCTATATTTATAGAAAACTCTACCGCTATACCCTTTTTCTCATCCGGAGATACTACTACCCTAACAGATATAATGTCTAGATTATACTTTTTTAAAGTCTCTATGGCACTTTCGATATGAACTTTCATAGCATCTGTTAACTCTATTTGCCTACCAACTAAACTAGTATTCATGGCTTTCTCCTTAAAAAAAATTTGAGGATCACCTCAGGAGTATTATACTATACTAAAGTTAATAAACTTATTAGTTATTTGTGTTAAGTTTTATTTAAAATTATAATTTTTGAATAATTCTTCTGTGCAATCTTATAGGTTCTGTAGCAGTGCCATTTTCAACTACGACATCCATTATAGCCGTATAATTTGAATCTTTTGTTTTTAGATTGTTAACTAAAATCTTTTTACAGGATAAGGGAATAGAAGCTCCCATATACCATACATCAACATCTACTTTAAAGTTATTATATGTCAAATTAACACTCTCTATACAATCACTATTGTTATTGTGTCCTGACATCGCCAATAAAGCAAACTCTACACCACTTTTTAACAGTAGTTGTGCTTGTTCTTTTAAATAAACATCAGAGGTTTGTTTTATTGTAGAAGATGACAATCCCATCATCAAAGACATAAGTGTTGCTATAGTCATCATAATAATAACAGCAGTGATTATTCCAAAACCTTTTCTCATCTTAAAATACCGCCTTTTCTTTACAAAATCCATAAGGTACCAAAGGATCTCTCATACATAATTTTACTCTTATAGTATGTCCTACTTGAATAAATCTAAAAGTGCTTACATGTTCGGCTAAAACAGCACTTTTTGCATCTTTGTAACTCTTTCCCAGCCAAGGTCTATAATTGTATCTTAAAGTCAGATTAAAATCTTTTACAGGTATTTTATTTTCATCTAAAATAGGATTTCCTGATCTATCTTTTGCTATTGTAACTCCTTGTGGAACTATTGCATAAGCACTCCAAACAAGATAATATTGTTCACAATAATTCACAGGAGTTGAAGTAGGATTGTAAATATTTAATATATCCATACTACCAATCCCTACTTTTTTGACATTTTCTCCATTGCCATTGTTAAAACCATATGACTCTAAAAGCATATCATAGCTACACTTTGATATAAGTCCAACTCCCCCTGTCGGTGATAAAAAATTTACTTTGTTATTAGATAAAGCATCGATACTATACTTTGCCAAATCAAATCTTGAACCACTTGTTCTTACTCTTTTGTTATTATTTGTAATATTATCATCCAAATCAATAAAACCACTCCAACCACTATATCTTTTTAGATTTGTATCCCATTCTCCTATCATCCCTTCATTATCATAGCCTATCCATTCCAAGACATCATAATTTTGTGTTATTCCATTTTCAGACAATTTTATATAAGAAGTCCCACCTATACTTGTAACAGCAGTATCTTTTACTCTATATGAGAGTCTTTTTGCTATTAGATCCAAGACCTGTTCTGTCCTTGTTTGTAGCTTATTTATAGCCCTTGATCTTATATAGCCCTCATACATATGAGTTATGATATTTGTTCCTATCATAGCAGTTATACCCAAAACAACTATCACCATAACTATTTCTATTAAAGAAAAAGCTCTTTTCATTTAGTAAACTCTCTCAAGAAGTTTTGATTGACCTATGTTACAAACGATAGTTCTTAAAATAAAACTTTTATTTAGCATAGGCGAGGTAGTATTTAACTCTATCATCTTTATATTTGTGCTAACCAAACGAGGTATAGGCGATATATTAAATTTTACATTTTTAGATGCATAGTCTGCCTTATCACTTATATAAAAAACTTTACTTTGGAGTGTCAATCCCCTATCTTTATAATCATATGCTCCAGTTCCCGATATAGTTGTTGTTTGTCCGTTAAATTGATCTACACTATTTATATTATTTCCAGAATAAACCTTTCCATAAGTTATAAAATCAAAAAATCTTCTTCTTTTATTTACATAGATATGTCCTACTCTTAGATTATTATCATTTGTAGCTGTAGGAGCTGTAACTACTCTATCAAGTTCACTATCTCCACCTTTAACATCTAAAACCCTTATTATTTTATTTGATGCATCATAAGAGTTACCATCCCAAGCAAAAGATAAAATATTGCCTATTTTGGTAACACTTGCCAAAATACTCTCTTGGATTATAGAAAGTTCATCCGATTTAGAAGATTGACTTAAAAGTGTCGGAACACTCATCATAGAAATAGCTATAATAACAATAGCAAAAACAACTTCTATAAGTGAAAATGCTTTTTTCAAAAATCCACCTTTAAATAAAACTGTAACACTATATCGACAAAGTTATTCATTTCTTAAGGTAGTAAGTATATCAATTTCCGTAGCTTTTTTAGATGGATAGTAAGATGAAAAAAGCACTATCAAAACAGCCCCTATGATAGTAGCTACAAAATCAACAGTTGATAGCTCAAGAGGAAGTTTACTTGTCCCATAAACATCGGCAGGAAGTGTTACTATATCAAAGTGTCCTAGTAGGTAGATGCCCAAAAGTCCAAGGACAGCTCCCATAACAACTCCGGCTCCTCCTATCAAACTTCCAAGATAGAAAAATGCCTTTTTTATCTCATCCTTAGTTGCTCCCAAAGCTAAAAGCAGTGCTATCTCTTTTCTTCTGTTCATAACAGTCATAAGAAGTGAGCTTATGATATTTAGTGATGCAACTAAGATAATAAGCATCAAAACTATAAAGAGAGCTTTTTTCTCCATAGCCATAGCTGAAAAAAGATTACCATTTTGTTGCCACCAACCAACTGCACTATATCCCATAGGCAAAACAGCTCTTATTTTTTTTATATCCTCTGTTGGATTTGGAGAAGATATATGGATACCGTGAAAATAGTTTGGTTTTACTTTAACTATCTTTGATAAAGCATCCAAAGTTGTATAAAGATATGCACTATCATATGCTTGAAGTCCAGATTTAAAAGTCCCATTTATCTTAAATCTTTTCATCATAGGCATCAAAGAAAATCCACCCGGACTAGCCTCTGTAAAGATAACCGTAACCTTTTTTCCACTTTCTAAAGCATAAGTATCTGCTATATTTGCACCTATTATAGCTTCAAATTTTTTTGGCATCAAATACTTTTTTAAAGAGTTTTTTATGATGCTATTTATTTTTGATTCTGCTTTAAAATCTACTCCAAAAACTATAACCCCACTCATTCGTCCATTTTGTTTTATGATAGCTTGAGTGTTGAGATAAGGACTCATAGTATAGTTTGGAAATCTTTTATGTAAAGCTTTTAAAAGTCTTATCGAGACATAGTGCTGAGAACTTGGAACTATAGTTATAGGATAACTCATAGTGGAGATTTTCTCTTCAAACTCTTTGCTTGTCCCATTCATAATAGCCATAGCAATTATAAGCACCATCAAACCGATACTCACTCCTAAAAAAGCAAGTATCGCACTAATACTTATAAAAGGTTGAGACTTATCAAACCTTATATATTTTCTAACTAGATAAGGAACAAGACTTTTTATCACTTATATCCCTAACTTTTTGCTAAAAGTCCTTTTTTGGGACCACTTTTACCACAACAGTTTTTATACTTTTTCCCACTGCCACAAGGACATAGAGCATTTCTAGGAATCTTTTTTTCTATTTTTGGTTTATCTTCATTTTCTTTATGATTTAGCTTTAACTTTTCTCCATCAACTTCTAAAGCTTCTTCCATCTCTTTTAAAGCCTCCTCAGTTTCCTCTTCACTTTGAAGTTGGATAAGTTGTAGCATCTTGGTTGTTTCATATTTTATGGATTCTATAAAAGCTACAAACATATCATAGCTCTCTTTTTTATACTCTGTTAAAGGATCCTTTTGGTTGTAACCTCTAAGTCCTATACCTGTTTTTAAAATATCCATCTGATAAAGATGCTCCCTCCAACCATTGTCTAGGATTTGAAGATATACCATCTTTTCTATCTCTTTTCTTTGAGCAGGAGAGATTTGAGACATCTTTTCTTCATATAAACCTTTAAATCCTGTTTTTATCCTTTCAAAAAGTTCTTCATACCATAAACTCTCCAAATCCTCTTTCAAAAACTCTACAAACATCTCCTCTTTTAAGGTCGCTATAACTTTATCTAAATCAAATTCACTCTTATCAACACCCTCATATATACCTGCACTTTGTAATACACTCTCTATATAAGCATCTCTGTTTTCCTCTACCTTTTCACTTAAGTCATACTTAGGATCTAAAAGATTGTTTCTAAAAGCATATACAACTTTCCTCTGCTCATTTGCCACATCATCATACTCTAAGATATGTTTTCTTGATTCATAGTGAAGTGACTCCACCTTTTTTTGAGCATTTTCAACTGCACGAGTCACCATTTTTGATTCTATATGTTCACCCTCCTCAATACCTAATCTTTCCATAATAGACTTTATCTTATCACTTCCGAAGATTCTAAGAAGATTATCCTCTAAAGATAGATAAAACTGACTAACTCCTGGATCTCCTTGTCTTCCACTTCTTCCTCTAAGTTGGTTATCTATTCTTCTACTCTCGTGCCTTTCGGTTCCTATAATATAAAGTCCACCAAGCTCTTTTATCTCATCACTTACCTTTATATCAACACCACGACCTGCCATATTTGTAGCAACTGTTACCGCACCTTTTTTACCTGCATCAGATATGATCATTGCCTCACTTTCGTGATTTTTAGCATTTAAAACATTGTGAGGAATTTTCTCTTTTTTTAGTAGTTTATGTAAAAGTTCACTCTTTTCTATAGATGCTGTTCCAACTAAAACCGGTTGTCCCTTTTTATGTAACTTTTTTATCTTTGAAACAACTGCATCAAACTTCTCTCTTTCACTTTTATATATAAGATCATTCAAATCTTTCCTTATAACCGGAACATTTGTGGGAATACTTACAACATCAAGATTATAGATTTGTGCAAACTCCGTAGCTTCTGTTTGAGCAGTTCCTGTCATACCGGCTAACTTTTTATACATCCTAAAATAGTTTTGAAAAGTTATGTCTGCTAATGTTTGACTCTCTTCTTGAACAGTAACTCCCTCTTTTGCCTCCAAAGCCTGATGAAGCCCTTCACTAAATCTTCTTCCTTCACTAAGTCTTCCTGTAAACTCATCAACGATAACTATCTCCCCATCTTTTACAACATAATCCACATCTTTTTCAAAAAGGTGATGAGCTTTTAGGGCTTGATCTAAGTGATGTGATAAAACTGCATTTTCCAAACTATACATATTTTCTACACCAAAAAGCTCTTCTGCTTTTCTTATACCCTCTTCGGTTAAGTAGATAGACCTATTTTTCTCATCTACTATAAAATCTCCCGTAGTCTTTTTATCTTTAGTTCCCGGAATCGGTATTTCTTCACCTCTTTCAAGCTTTTGTGCAACTTCATTTGCCTTTTGATAAAAATCCAAACTTCTATTTGTAGGACCAGATATGATAAGAGGAGTTCTAGCTTCATCTATCAAGATACTATCAACTTCATCTACTATAACATAGTTATGCTCTCTTTGAACCTTTTCAAGAAGAGAGTATTTCATATTGTCTCTTAAGTAATCAAAACCAAACTCATTGTTTGTTCCATAGGTTATATCGGCATCATATTGAGCTTTTCTTTCGTTATCATCATAAATATCATTTACTATAACCCCTACTGAGTAACCTAAAAAGTTGTATAGTTTTCCCATCTCGGTAGCATCTCTTTTTGCTAAATAGTCATTTACAGTTACAAGATGAACCCCTTTCCCTGTCATAGCATTTAAAACTATGGGTAAAGTTGCAACTAAGGTTTTACCCTCACCTGTTTTCATCTCTGCTATTTTGCCCTCGTGTAAAACCATACCACCTATCATCTGCACATCATAGTGCCTCATACCTAGCACTCTTTTACTAACCTCTCTAGTTATTGCAAAACTATCATACAAAACATCATCAAGAGTTCTCTCTCCTTTTAAGACTGACTCTCTAAGTTCATTAAATGCACTCTTTAACTCATCATCATTCATAGCTTCATATTTGCTTTCAAGTGCATTTACATTTGCCACTCTTTTTCTGTATTGCTTCACTACTCTATCATTTTTTGTTCCAAATATTTTTGAAAAGATGGATGTTGCCATTTATTGTTACCTTAATATAAAAGTTTGAGCTATTTTAACTAAAATAAAATCACAACTTGCTAAAGAACATAAGGCAAACAGAAAATTTGTATATTAATGTAACAAAATAATAATCAAAATAATAATCAAACATCTTTTCACATTTTATTCACATTGTGAATAACTTATTTACTTCGTGAACTACCCAACCACTAAACAAGTTTAGACAATTGGGCTTGTTGTTTCATAATGCCGTGATTTATAGTAAGTGCTAGAAACTCTATGACACTCCACAAGCTTATATTTTGATAGTTCCTGTCATATTTTTATTCTCTACCTCTTCAGTTAGCTTTATACTCCAATTGTTGCATAAACTCACCCCAAGCTACATCTGCTATTGATTTAGATGAGTGTTTATTTTTAATCATACCTTTTATGTAAGGGTTCTGATGTATCTTTGAGAAAGTCTTTATATGATAAAATATTACCTGCCAACATGGTTCTTATCCTTTTTTTGATGTAAAAATCTTGGATAGATTATACCTACTTGTTTTAGTATCTTTTGATACTTCAAGTGGTTACCTTGTTGGTGCACTCTCTTAGTTTGACAGTATATCATACTTTTTTTTTAGCAAAATTTAACTACAATCATTACACCATTTTGACACAATTTTTTTAGATACTTGTCTTGGTAGGAGGACTAAATGAAAAAAATTATTTTTATGTTGCTAATGAGTTCTATCCTTATCGCAACTAATTTAACAAATATACAAACTATACAAACCAGTTTCATTCAAAAAATAAAAAATAATACAAATAATGTCTTAACTTATCAGGGAACTATGTTTGCACAAAAACAAAACAATTTAGCTCTATGGATATATGAAAAACCTAAATATAAAGAGATATATTATAAAAATGGTGAAATCGTTATAATAGAACCTGACTTAGAGCAAGTAACCTTTGCTAAACTTGAAAAAGCACCAAATATCATAACTATTTTAAAAAATGCTAAACAAATATCAAAAAATAAACTAATAACTATATTTAATAATACAAAATATAAAATCTCTACTGATGATAATTTTGTCAAGTATATAGAATATAAAGATGAAATGCAAAACTATGTAAGGATAGATTTTATAAATCCTAAAATAAACCAAAAGATTGGAAAAAACAGATTTGTCTATAAAATTCCAAGCGGATATGATGTATTAAAACAGTAGAAGAGGTAATAACAAGATTAGCCTCTTCTCCAACTTCTAACCGGTCCTACATCGACATGGACAAAGTTACTTCTTGGATAGTAACCAACTCCCCCAGCACCTATGCTCCTAGCAATCTCTCTTAATTTATACAACCTTATTCCAGGGATTTGTATATCAGCCGCCTGAGCTTTCATATGGTAACTATGTTTAGCTACCCCACGGGAATGTTTTCTTAAATATCTATTTGTTGAAGGAGAACGATAACCAGAAATAATATTTATCTTATGTTCTAATCCAACAAATTTGTTTATCCTGTATAAAAGATTTATAAGCCTTAAGTCTATCCTTGCAATCTGCCAAGCACGATAATCCATCAAAGCTTTATCTATTTGAAAGAGTCCGGTTATATTATACCTTTGTCCATCAAAAAATTCTGCATAAAAAGTTCTATTTAAGTGAATATTGTGAAGCTTCAGTGCCTTTTTTTCTTTTCTCTGATAAGTTCTAGCAAAAAGCTCATCTCCACCTACCACTACTCCACCTGTAACAAATACACCCGTTTTTAAAAAAAACCTTCTCGAATTATCTAGCTCACCACCACAAACATCCTTAGACTCTATCATAATCTTTTTCAAAACTCGCCTCCAGATTAAAACATCAAGACAAAATCTTACCACAAAAAAGTAAATAAAACAAAAAAATAGTAAGCCCCAGATAATTCCACAAAAAACCAAACAAAAAGCTAAAACAGCTACAATATGTGATTGAAACCAAAAAGTTGCACTTAACACCTTCACCCACTAAAGATTTTACCAAAGAATTTATCCATATCCTTCATCACAACTCCTCGATTGTGAACAAACTGCCAAAGCTATCAACTATCTAGGTTTTTAGAAGTTCCCATATATCTTTTAGTAAAATTTTATCATATTTATAAATATCGTGATAAAATTTAACTGTTCCATCATCATCTACAAAAACTGTATAATATCTTATATAAACAGGTATTTTATCATCTATCCTTAAAGATTTATTTTCACCACTTTTTAGTATCTTGTTTACTTTTTCATAACCACTAGACATATGCTCATTTGCTATAAGTTCAAGTAAAGTTTGAGGATTATGCAATCTTATACAACCATGAGAAAATGCTCTAACTCTCTTTTTAAATAAATTTTTCGACGGTGTATCATGAATATATACAGCATTGTTATTTGGAAACATAAACTTTACTATTCCTAAAGGATTTTCTTCACCTTTTTCTCTAACAAAAACATATGGGATTTTATCTTTTTCACCATATTGCTCCCAATTTATACTAACAGGATCCACCTCTTTTCTATTTTTTCCCCACCCATCATATATTTTGAACTTTTTACCTTCTAAATATGTCGGATTCTTCTTAAATTTAGGAAGCATCTCTTTTTTTACAATGCTATCTGGAACTGTCCAAGTAGGATTTAAAACAACATATGACATAACAGAACTAAATATAGGGGTTGGATTTGATTTTTTCCCAACAACTACACGACTAGCTAATATCACATTTCCATTATCATAAAATCTCAACATAAAATCCGGAATATTTACAAGTATCAGCCTACCATGCATAGAATCCGTTTCCCATCTAGCTTTTTCTATATTTAACTTTATCAGTTTTAGTTTAGCTTTTACAGAGATATTTAAACTTCTCCTTGTCTCTCCGGTTAGTTTTCCACTTACCCAAAGTCCCATCCTTTTTTGATACTTTTTAAGAGCAAGTTTTAGTGCTTTATCAAAAGTATTATAATTCACATGGTATTTTTCCAAATCACCACTTATAGAAAGCCTTTTTGCCAGAAGATCAACCCTTTTACCTTTTGAACCATATCTTAAAAGACCACCTGCTGGTATCTTAGGCCATCCGCCATTTGCCTCTATCGCTTTATAATTTTGATATACATCTTTCAATCTCTCATACACAAAGCTATGGTTTACTAAATCATATAAACCCTTTTTTATATGATTTGTAGAATGCAAAGATGTCAGAAGATCTGTATAATTGGGTTCGGCTTTAGGTGTATCCCATTTGTAATTTATCTCACTAATACCCCTTCTATCCTTTATTTTTTTTTGAAAGCTTCTATAATCCAAAATACCGTTATGTAAATCGTGAGCTAAAGAAAAAAATGCATCCGTTAACAATACATCAAGAACTTTGAATAAAATCTTTTCATCATTAACATCATAATCCCTACTCTCCACTCGTGATACATAGGATGAGATTTTATCATAGTGATATCTCGTTAAATCATCTAAAGCTTCGGTCGGTGCTTCCTCAATAGCCCTCAATAAGCTTTTTATTTGCGGTGTAATCTTAAATCCCTTCGCAAACCAAAAATATGTATAGCCGTTTGAAGCATAAAACTTTTTAACTGCTCTCTTTCTGTAAAATTTATCAATACCATAACTTCCAAAACTATTACCATTTATAATAGCTAAAATATTACTTTGAGTAACTTTTTTCTTAACTTGTTCGCCGTTTAGACCACTTGCCCATCCATTATCCATAGTGATTGGTTCTTCTTCTATAACAACAGGTTTATCAGGAGTTAAAATATCTTCAGTTGTAACTAGTTCATTTTGCTCCTCCAACCATTCAGCACATAAAAAAGAGGATAAGATAACCAAAAATAAAAAAATACTTCTCAAAGCTTTCATATCAAACACCCATTTTGTAAACATTCCATCTGTATTCTATAATTTTTTACTAAATTGAAACTTAAGAAAAGGCAAGTTTTAAATAGTTAATTTTTTTATAACATTCATACAAACAAATTTTATAGTATTTGAACCTAAATCACAACCAGTTATGATATAATCACTTCAACTAAAAAATCAACACACAAGGATAGCAAAATGCTACTTGGAGTAAATATAGACCATATTGCAGTTTTAAGAGAAGCTAGAAGGGTAAATGATCCCGATCCTTTACAAGCTGTTTACATAGCAAAAGATGCAGGAGCCAATCAGATAACAATACACTTAAGAGAGGATAGACGACACATAAATGAGTGGGATGTCCGAAGAATCATCCAAAACTCTCCACTTCCAGTAAACATAGAGTGTTCTATCGATGAAGAGATAGTAAGATTTTTAGCCGAAGTTAGACCACACAGAGTAACTATAGTGCCAGAAAGAAGAGAGGAACTTACAACTGAAGGAGGCTTAAATCTTGATGCGATATATGATAAGCTTGACAATGTAGTTCACTTTTTCAAAGCAAGAGAGATAGAGGTTTCACTCTTTATAGATCCAAGTAAAAAGGCTGTAAAATCATCAAAAATACTAGGAGTCGAGTGGGTTGAGTTTCACACAGGAGAGTATGCAAATCTTTACAATATGCTTCACTCAAACCTCGTTCATACTCCTCACTCAGTTAAAGAGTATGAAACAAGTAGAAAAAACTTAAAAAAAGCGATAAACACTTCACTGAGAAAACTAAAAAGTGCAGTTGAAAGTGCCAATGAATATGGGTTGAAAGTTGCAGCAGGTCACGGACTAAACTATCAAAATGTAAAAAATATTACGGAAATAGATGGGATAGAGGAATTAAATATCGGTCAAAGCATCATAGCAAAAAGTATTTTTAGCGGACTTGATAGTGCTGTAAGAGAGATGAAAAAGCTTCTATTATGATTAAAATAGCCATAAGCATAGGAGATATAAACGGAATTGGACTAGAAATAGCTTTAAACTCTCACAATAGTGTAAAAAAGCTTTGCCAACCTCTTTATATGATAAACAAAAAACTATTAACAAGGGGGGCAAAACTTCTAGGGGTTAGTGTTCCTAAAGATTTTGAAGTGGTGGAAGTTGGAGAGGATTTTGAGATAACTCCAGCAGTTGTAAGTGAAAAAAGTGGAGAGTTTTCATACCAAAGCTTTAAAAAAGCGATAGAGTTAGCAAAAGAAAAAAAAGTTGATGCTATAACAACTCTACCTATAAATAAAGAGGCTTGGGAAAAAGCCGGCATAAACTTGAGTGGACATACCTATCTTTTATCTAAGGAGTTTAAAAAAGAAGCTATTATGATGATAGGTTGCGATAAACTCTACTGCTCTTTCTTCACTCATCACATCCCACTTAAAAAAGTAGCAAAAGAGATAAAAACTAAAGATTTAAAGAGGTTTTTACTTGAGTTTTATAGCTGTGTAAAAGCACCAAAGATAGGAGTTTTAGGGTTAAACCCTCATGCCGGAGATGGTGGAGTATTAGGAGATGAAGAGAAAAAAATAAACAAGGCAATAAAAAAGGCAAATGAGACTTTAAAAAAGGATATATTTATCGGAGCTTTAGTTCCCGATACCGCATTTACTCCAAAAATAAGAAAAAAGATAAAATATTTTGTATGTATGTATCACGATCAAGGATTGATAGCTGTGAAAAGTTTATATTTCAAAGAGAGTATAAATGTGAGTTTAAACCTACCGATTATCAGAACTTCAGTAGATCATGGAACTGCTTTTGATATAGCTTATAAAGGGGAAAATCCTTCAAATGTTAGTTTTTTAAATGCTATAAAAGAGGCAGTTAAGCTAACCTCACTAAAATACCAAAAATCTAAGATAGATATAGTAGATTTGCCAAAATAGGTGGAGAGATGGTTAGTTTGGGCTTAGTTGAGAGTGAGATATCAAAACTTGGTAGTGGAAAATCTGACTACAAAAAGATAAAAAAGTTAGCTAAAAACTTATAATTTATCCAACTTATATGATCTTATATTATATCTGTTTAATATCTCTTTTTGTTTTTTAAGAACATCAGCTTTTTTAAGAACTATTTTATAATTGTAGTCGTCCTCAAAAACTATAAACTTATCTTTAGAGCTTTCAATAATTTTAACAAATTCTTTAAAATCTTTAAATTTTCTACCATTTACTTTTTGTATGACAACATTTGCAAGTCTATTGTATCCTTTTGTAAGTTCATTTGGCAAAACTCTATAAAGCAATACAAGTTCTTTTCTATCCTTTGTGGGAAACATATCAAAGTATTTTAAAGGAACTCCATACTCTAAACTTCCTACCACAAAAACATATCCACCAAATATATAATATGGCGGTTTATTTAAAAACTTATTTTTCTTTACAAGCATCAAGTCTTGTTCATTTTTATCGAGTTTTAAAGTAACTTTTTTGATTTTATTATTTCTAATAATTTTACACACTACTTTGTCACCTAACTGATGTCTTTCTAAGACATAAGAAAAAGATGTAAACTCTTTTTTTCTAAACTCCACTCTTGCATTTGAGTATATTTTAAAACCATCAATTTCTAAAATAATATCATCAACTTTTAGTTTCCCATCACAAGGCGAATTTGGCACTATTTTATTTACTAAAACTCCTACCTTTTTATCTTTTAACTTAAAAAGCTCTTTTATGCTTGGATTTTCCATCTTCTCAACTAAAACCCCTAAAAACGGATAGCCATCAACCTTTCCATCCTCTATATCTTTTAAATAGTGTTTTATCTGGGTTGTTGGGATAATATAACCGATATTTTGTGATCTTCTTCTTCCTTGCATCACCACTCCAACAACTTTTCCACCACTTATAGCCGGTCCTCCACTATTTCCCGGATTTATCGCTGCATCTATTTGGATAGCAAGGAGTGATTTTCCACTGTGAACATAAACTTGATTTTCTATCCTTGAGATAACTCCACTTGTTACACTAAGAGTTTCTCCACCTTCTGGAAAACCATACACATCAACTTTTTGCTCAAGTTTTGGTAACTCTCCTATTTCTAAAGAGTTAGTGTTTTTAAAAAAATTTTTATCTTTAACAGTTATCAAAGCCAAATCACAATCGTGACAAATACTTAAAATCTTAGCTTCATATCTCTTAGTATCCCCATTTTTTAGCACCTCTATAAAACTCGCATTAGTTACTACATGTGCATTTGTAAGTATTTTGTTACCATTTATGATAAATCCACTTCCTGTTGCTTGAGAAATAGTGGATGTCCAAGGCTGTTTGAAAACCGGATTTGAAGAGACTGTAAAGATCTTAACTATGGAATTTTTTATCTCTTGTTTGGTAGTTTCCAAAGCCAAAAGATTTATAACTAATAAAACTATTAAAAATAACCTTTTCAAACTTTTATCCTTTTTTGTTAAAATTTAACCTGACAACTCTTTGACTATGCTACGGCATAGCCTTCGTCGTTGTGCCTAACCTATGAACAAACAGGCTATGAGTATGATATACTATCAAATTCAGGTTATTTAATTATGATAAAGAATATCCTAATTATATGTTGTTTTGTTATTGTATCAAAAGCAGATTATAAAAAAACACTTTTTTATGGAAACTGCACATCTTGCCATATGCAAGTGGGTAAAAAGTCAGCACCGCACTTTAGCAAGATAAAGGGTTACTATAAAATAGCATATCCAACAAAAAAAGAGTTTGTTGAAAAACTCTCAACTTGGCTAAGCCATCCTGATAAAAAAACTGCTAAACTCCCTCAAGCTATAAAGGAGTTTAAACAAGTTATGCCATATCTTGGTATAGATATAGAGATACTAAGAGATATAGCGGAGTATCTTTATGAAACAGATGAGTTTTAAACTACTCCACTATCCTAAACTTCTTCAAAAACTCATCATTAACATCTATCAAGCCTCTTTTTCTTAAACTCTCTATCACCTCTTTGTTACAATCGGTATCATCTGGCCATCTTCTTGTAAAGCCATCAAGCTCATTTTTATTTGTAGCATCTATGCCTATATACCCTTTTTCTAGATATATATCCCTTTTTGCATCTATGTTGTTTACCACTCTCCAAATAAGCATATATGGATTTTCAAGATCATTTTTCTTTTCATCTACAAAAACTAAAAGTTTGGTATGAACTTTTATCTCTCTTAAAGCTTCATAAGAGTCTTTTACAGGCTTTGTCTTTTTTGTTTTTAGAACCGTTATAGGAGTTTTTGTATAGGTTTTATACTGTTTTATCGCTGTTATATCACTATCGAGTTTTTTTATCTTTTCAAAGAGTTTTTCATCACTTATGATCTCTTTTTTAGGAAAATCCACATTGTCAGCGGTGCAATCAACCCCAAGTTTTCCACCATAAGCATAAGTTGGTGAAGAATGGTCTAAAGCATCACAAACTCCCTCACTAACTAAAATATTATCTACCATTACTCTATCTAAAATATAATCGCTCAATAAATCATAATCATCTAACTCAGGAGCATCATCATTTACAAATATGGCATGTTTTACAAAACTCATCTGCCCTACTCCCCAAAAAGTATGCATAAACTGCTTTGCATGTCCTGGATAGTTTGTTTTCATCTTTGCTATTATTAGGTTGTGAAAAACTCCATTTTCCGGCATAACATAGTCTATCAAATCTGGTGCAGTTGTTTTTAAAAGAGGTAGAAACACTCTCTCAGTCGCCCATCCCATATACTTATCTTCCAAAGGTGGTTTACCAACAACTGTTGCTACATAGATAGGCTCTTTTTTACTTGTTATAGCACTAACTTCTAAAGCAGGATACTCCTCTTCCAAAGTATAATAACCGGTATGGTCACCAAAAGGTCCTTCCACTCTTAACTCATTTGGATCTACCCAACCCTCTATAACAAAGTCCACATCGCGAGGAATATATAGGTCATTTGTTATCGATTTTACAAGTTTCGCACTCTCTTCCTTGATAAATCCATACATCAAAAGTTCAAATACTCCGTGCGGAAGTGGTGCGGTTGCTACCCAAGTATAAAGCGGATCTCCACCTATGGCTATGGATACTGGCATCTTTTTTCCTGCCTCTTTATACTCGTTAAAAAAACTTGCACTATCTTTATGTATCTGCCAATGAAGCCCCAAATGTTTTTTATCATATATTTGAAGTCTATACATACCAAGATTTTTTACTTCACCATTTAGACTTTGAGTATAAACTTGTCCCATAGTTATGAAAGCTCCACCATCTTTTTCCCAAGTTTTTAAGATAGGTAAATCATAAAGATCTACTTCACTTTCCCTTTTTACTATCTCTTGACACTCTCCTTTGGTGCTTAGTCTTTTTGGAAAAACATTTTTTAGATAAAAAAGCTTTCCTAACATCCCAAGCTTATCCATAAAAGTTACAGGTGGCTTTAGTTTTAAAAGTCCTTCTATCTCTTTTGCTATAACATTTGCCTCTTTTCCTAAAAAAAGCTCCATAGCTTTAAAAGAGCCAAAAAGATTCATAACTACTGGAGTATCAAACTTCTTATTAAGCCTTTTTGATATGGGATTTTTAAAAAAAATAGCTTTAGAATCCTTTTTCTTTACCTCTACATAAGCTATATGAGGTATCTCTAAGTCTATATCAACCTCATCCTCTATCACTTTTAAAAGGTTGTGTTCTTTTAGAAGATTTAGGGCTGTTTGCATAAAAAATCCTTATATAAGTTCTATATCCAAATATCTAAAATCTTTTTTATTATATGATATGTCCACAATTTTATATCATAAATAATACAAGTTGAAGCTATGATAGCATCATAAATTGTCATATTATGAGATAAACCGTATTGATTTAATAATTTTACAGCATAATCCAATATATATTGATTAATTTCTAAAAGA
>CAZUPK010000086.1:0-24032 GCA_964622255.1 uncultured Campylobacterales bacterium | reverse complement strand
GAGGTAAAAAAACTAAAAAACACTCACTAAACAAACTCATCCTTTTGCCGATATAGTTTTTAACAAAGTAAAACAAAAAAGCAAAAGGGAGCAAAAAGATGAGTCTGTTTTCAAAATCACTAAAAATCTTGTTGGGGGGGGGTAATCCTAACTGCCACTTTAAATGCAAGAAATCTTTATATCATAGATAGTCCAAGCGAAGTAAAAAACTATGTTAGCAAAGCCACTAAAGGAGACTTTGCGGTTGTAAAAACGGATGGAGTTTTTGTAAGGTATATATTTGACGGAAAAAATTTTGTAGCTTTAGAGGATAGAGATCTTTTAAAAAGCGCTTCTTCCACACTTCCATTTAGTGGATATGCAAAAAGTTGTAAAGATATTTTAGATAGAGGAGAGAGTCATGGAGATGGAGTCTATACTATCGATCCAGATGGCAAAGGAGGAGAGGCTCCATTTAAAGTTTACTGCGATATGACAACAGATGGCGGAGGGTGGACTTTGATAGTTTCTCAAAAAGATCAATATTGGTTTGCTAATAATAGTGAATGTGATTTTTTTTATGTTAGTAATCCTTCACCTCAAAATCCAAAATTTTCAATAATGAAATATATAGATCTGATAAGTAAATTAAAATATTATAAATATATGGAAAAAAGAAGTGACGGAACAACTAGATGGGTAATAACTACTCAAAAAGAGTCAATTTTAACTTCAAAGCCTCAAATGGGTAGTAATAACAATATATACAATACATCTACTGGTAAAATGAATGGATTTTTATTAATATCATATTCAAATAAACCACTTTCTAAATATTTAGATGGTTTTGGTTTAACTGTTAGGAATAGTAGTTATTGTAAATATAGTTCTAATATATATAATTGGGTATGGTGTATAACTACTAAAAAACAATATGCAACTGATAGACGACATATGGTTGGCGGTATTTGGGCTGATGGAGAATCTTATGATAAAACAAGGCAAGTTTTATTTTGGACAAAATAATCACAAGAAATTAAAAAATAAAGCCTTTAATGGCTTTATTTTGGAGTCTTAATGAAAAAAGAAAACTTTGTTTATGATAGAACTTTAAGAGAGATATTTCAAACCGTTCCAAAAAGCATCATCAAGCTTCTAACAGGAGAGGAAACAAAATAGGCTGATATCATAGTAAGATTAAATAGTGGAGATATATTTCATCTTGAGATACAGCTAAGAGATGATAAAACGATAAGCCAAAAAGTAAAACTTCCTATTGAAGAGGTAAAAAAACTAAAAAACACTCACTAAACAAACTCATCTTTTTGGCGATATAGTTTAAAGTTAAAAGTAAAGCTTTGAGTCTTAATTTTTTTTTGTATAATAGAAAAAAACAAAAGGTTACTTTGTGAAGTATATATTTGAGTGGGATTACAATAAAGCCAAAACAAATATCTTAAAACATCAAATAAACTTTGAAGATGCAGCATCTGTTTTTAAAGATAAAAATATGCTATCAATCTTCGATGATAAACATAGTCAAAATGAAGATAGATGGATAACAATAGGTATGGATTTAAAAATAAGAACTTTAGTTGTAGTTCATACTTTTGTATCAATAGATAATGAAACTATAAAAATAAGAATTATAAGTGCAAGAAGAGCAACAAAAAAAGAACAAAAAATGTATTTGGAGAATTAAAATGGAAAAAGAATATGATTTTTCAAAAGGAATAAGAGGTAAGTTTTATAGTGAAAATGCAGAATTTCAACTTCCAATTTATTTAGAGCCTGAAATAGAAAGTTTTTTAAAAAAATTAGCTCAAGAACAAAAAACTAATCTAAATAATATAGTTAATAAACTTTTATTAAAAGATAAAGAGCTTTTAGAAATGGTAAGTTTGCAAAGCTAACAAATTCACGGAGAGAAATAAAAAATCATTAAGTTTCTTTCAAGTTATTAGATATGTTAGCAATCAACTATTTTAAAGGGGTTATTCCTTTATGATATAAATCTGCTATGATATAAATCTGACGGATGTTAAAAGAAGCTGATTTGCAAATATATTTTTTAAACTATCTACTTCAAAAGATATATTACTTACTCCGATAAACAATACAATTTAACAAAAGTATAGTCAAATTAACATAAAAATTTTAAAGAGATTTCTATTCTTTATTTAGAAAAGTAAATATAAAACACTTCTAAACAAATCCCCAAATATACCGATGTAGATACCGAGAAAAATGGAAAAAAAGGAAATAAGATGCAAGAAGCCGGAATAATAAAAGAGATGTCAGGTAAATATGTTGCACTTTCTATCGATGGGGAACAAAGAGTATTGCATAAAGGGGATGTGATTTATGACAAAGATGTTATAAAAAATATAGATGGAGAAAAAATAGTCATAGAAAACGACGGAAAGATATTATATGAGGGAGATGCAAAGGATGGATGTGTTATAACTATTCCCAGTGAAGAAAACCAAGAAGAAAGTATAGGTGAAGATGAACTTGATAAAGAGATAAAAGAGTTAATTGGAGATGTAAAGAAAGAAAATAAAGAGGAAAATAAAGAGCCGATAGTAGATGATAAAACCAAAGCCGTAAGCGGTGAAGAAGATATAAAAGATGATAAAGAGTTAGCAGTAAGTAAAGAAGAAGAAATAGTAGATGATAAAACTAAAGCAGTAAGTGAGGATAAGGATAAGGATAAGGATGAGGATAAGGAAGATAGACAGGTAGAAGAGATAACACAGCAACCACAAGAAAAAGAGATATTTTTTTATGGTGGTGGTGGAGGCGGTGGCGGAAGTGTTGCCGCTAGATTTGTAGCCGATACCACAGGAGAAGATGGAGTAGGGGCACATGCAGAAAGCTTATATACTACAAATGCACCAAGCTATGCAACAGGATGTAGTATAGGAGGAGGCGATTTAGGAGTTGCAGAGCAAATAGAGCCAAAGATTTGGCTAACTCAAGATGGAGTTAGTGAGGCAGAGGGTGGAAAACATACCTATACTTTACATCTAAATAAAAGCTATGATCAAGATACCAAAGTTGCTATACAGGTAGGGCATATAACAACTGAAGATGGCGATATAAAACCGCAGATAAAGATAGTAACTGTTCCAGCAGGAGCAAAAGAGGTAAACTTTACAGTAGAAAATAATCAAGATGATATAGTAGAGTGTGATGATGTGTATGATGTAAAGATAGTAAATACAGACAATAGTGACCTAAGTATAGATCATAGTAGAGATAGTGTGATGACTACTATCAAGGATGATGATTATGCAAAAGTATCTCTAACTCAAGAGAGCCAAGAGGTAAAAGAGGGAGCGACAAATACCTATACCCTAACTATGGATAAACCAAGCGAAGAAGATACAGTAGTAAAGGTAAAGATAAGCCATATAGATACAGATGAAAACGATTTGCATGCCGAGACAAGAGAGCTAGTCATACCAGCAGGAGAGACAAAAGTAACTTTTGAAGTTGCAAACAATGATGATAATCTAAGTGAGGGAGATGAACAGTATAAAGTAGAGATAGAAAGTATAGAAGACAACTTAGAGTGTGGAATAAAAGTAACGGCTGATTCAGAACACTCAAGTGTAATAACAACGATAGATGATACAGTTTATGTAAGTTTAACTCAAGAGAGCGATAGTGTGTATGAAGGAAACTCACATACTTATACTATTCACCTTGATAAAGCTTATGATAAAGATATGACTGTAGATATACAGGTATCAAATATAACAACAGAAGATGGTGATGTAACTCCGGTAACAAAAACTATAACCATTCCAGCAGGTCAAACAGAAGTTGATTTTACTCTTGATGCGGTAGATGACAGTCTTGTAGAGTGCAATGAAGACTATAAAGTAACTTTGGTAAATACAAGCACAGATGAAGCAAAAATCATCGAAGATAAAGATGAGGTTACTACTAAGATAATCGATGATGATGTAAGAGTTGTTAGTTTAACTCAAGAAAACTCTCACATTCAAGAGGGAGGAACACAAACCTATACCATCTCTCTTGATAAACCAGTTGATGATAAAGATACTATAGTAAAAGTAAAGATAAGCCATATAGATACAGATGAAAATGATTTGCATGCCGAGACAAGAGAGATAGTCATACCAGCAGGGGAGACAAAAGTAACTTTTGAAGTTGCAAACAATGATGATGATATAAGTGAGGGAGATGAACAATATAAGGTAGAGATAGAAAGTATTAATGATAAGTTAGAGTGTGATGTTGATAAGATTACAGCAGATCCTAATCATTCAAGTGTAGTAACAACGATAGATGATACAGTTTATGTAAGTTTAACTCAAAATGATGATAGAGTAACTGAAGGAAACTCACACACTTATACCGTTCATCTTGATAAAGCTTATGATAAAGATATAACTGTAGATATACAGGTATCAAACATAACAACAGAAGATGGAGATGTAACTCCGGTAACAAAAACTATAACCATTCCAGCAGGTCAAACAGAGGTTGATTTTACTCTTGATGCAGTAGATGACAATCTTGTAGAATGTAGTGAGGATTATAAAGTAACTTTAGTAAATACAAGCACAGATGAAGCAAAAATCGTTGAAGATAAAGATGAGGTTATCACTAAAATAGATGATAATGATATAGCAAAGGTAAGTATAACTCAGGATACAACACATGTAGCAGAGGGAGGAACTCATACATATACCATCTCTCTTGATAAGCCGATTGAGGGAGCTGATACTACCGTAACAGTAAAAATAAGCCATATAGATACTGATGAAAATGACCTTCATGCTCAAACGATAGATCTTACCATACCAGCAGGTCAAACAAGTGTAACATTTGATGTATCAAACATAGATGACAATATTATGGAAGATGCAGAGGATTATAGGCTGGATATAATGTTTGTTGATGGACTTACTTGCACATATGAAAATGGATGTATAGCAAACATTGTTAAAAAAGTTGAAGTTGATGATAATCATAGCGGTGTAATTACCACAATAGATGCAAATGATTGGAGCGGAAATGCTTGTTGGAGTGGAAATGTTTGTTGGAGTGGAGATGCTTGTTGGAGTGGTGATGCTTGTGTTTGTGCTGATTGTAACTGTGCAACAGGTGGTTGTGGAGGTGGAGGCGGTTGTTGTGATCCTGTAGCCGGTCTTGAGGATGGAGGATATATAGTCTCTTGGATGGCAAGTAGTGAGATAGATAGTAGGGATGAGGATAGTTACGGTATATTTTTTAAAAGATATGATAAAGATGGAAATTTAGTTGGAGTATATGACCCAGACGGTAAAGAGGTGGATACCGCTTTAGCAAATCTTACCACAGAGGGTTCTCAAGAACACTCTGATGTCGTAGGTTTAAGTGATGGTGGTTTTGTGTTGGTATGGGAGTCTGAGAGTGGTGATGACTCAAAAGTAAAGATTATGGTTCAACAGTATGATAAGGATGGTCATATAGTTGTGCCTGAGATGGAAATATCAGATAGTGATGGTGGAGATGCACCTAGAATTCATAGTTTTGGTGAGCATTATGGAGTAGTTTACAACACATATGATGGAATAGTTGTAAAAGAGTTTGATTTAAATGGCAACGAAACAAATATGACAAAAATTCAAGGAGATATAGTAAATCCTGAAATCACTGGACTTGATGATAACTCATATGTAGTTGGTTATATCCAAGATGGTGAATATAAAGTTGCTCTTTTTAACCAAGAAGAGAGTGATTATAAAGAGGTAAAAATAGCAGATGGTTTTGATGAACAAACAAAAGATCATATTTATCTATCATCAGATGGTGAGGGTGGTTTTTTTGCAGTAGTAAATGATAGTGATGAGGATAGCTCTAAAGTATCTATAAAACACTTTGACAATGATACCAATGAGGTGGGTTTTGGAGAAAATGATACTATAGAAATAGCAAAAGAGGGTTTGGATGCAACTTTTGTAGAGGTTTCTTCAACTTCGGACAATTTTGCCGTCTCTTATATGGCAGGTGATGATGTAAAAAATAGCTTTGTGCAACTTTTTGATAAAGATGGGCATAAGTTAGGTGAGCCTATACAGATAAATGATGATGAAAACTCAAGTGTAACCGAAACTCATATAGCCTCCATAGATATGGATGCAGATGGTCAAAAGGATGGGTATATCATAACATTTACAAAAAACATAACCGATGAAGAGGGCAATGTCTTAAATGAAACTTTTGGAATGAGGATAGATAAAGATGGAGCTAAGTTGGATGATAAGCCATTTGTAGTAGGTGATATAGACATAAATGAAAATAGCACTGAGGCTATCCAAGATCCTTTTGAACAACAAGATGACGATATAACTTACTATGATATAAATGATGTTCAAATGAGTTTAAGTGAGATAGTAAGTGAATTCTCACAAGAGATTGAGGATGCTCATCAAAACAGCAGTGCTTTAGAGCAACATCAGATAAATCTTATGGATATAAATGATGTGCATCATATACAGTTGGAAGATTATCAACATCAAATAATATTGGATGAATAAAGGATATAGTGATGAAAGAGATGGTAAAAATTTTTTGGGATTTTTTAAAGGAAATAAAGGAAATTAGTTTTGAAAAAAGCAAATATAGAAGTGATATAGCTAAAAGTTTTAAAAACAGTCAATTTTCAAGCTATGTAAAACTTGCAAAAAGTTTGCAAATAGAACTATTTGAAAAACTTTTTATTTCAGATATTAAAAATAGCTTTATAGATGAGCTTTCTTTTTTAATGTTTTTAAGTAAAGGATTTTTTGTAAATAAAGATTATCAAAACTCCATAAAAGTAGATAAAATCATTTTGAAAAGATTTGAAAATGATAAAAAAATAGCCATTAGAACTCTTTACAACATAGCATCAAAGTATTATTTATTGCAAAAATTTGATGAATGTGAAAAAAGTTTGCTTTTAGCTATAGAGTTGTTAAAGGATAAAAGACTCTTTCTTGATGATGTAGAGGTTTTAAGAGTTGCTCTAAGGACATATATTTTGTATATTGCTGTTGAAATAGAGATGGATAAAAAAGATATAGCTGTTTTACACAAGATGGCAAAAGATTTGATTTTGCTTTTATCCAAAAAAAGAGAGATTTTAAGAGGAGAGGATGAGGTAAAATTTTTCTTAGTTCAAATATATGTGCAAATTTCTAGTGTTTTGATGTTGATGGATAGATATGATGATGCTATAGAGTATTGTAAAGATGGACTTGAAATTATAAATGAAAAGAGGACATATATAAGTGATGAAGTTGCTTGGGGGATATACTATAACTTAGCCTTTTTGTTGTGGAAAAAGCAAGAGCTTAAAGAGGCTTTAGTATTTTCTAAAAAGGCTGAGGAGATATCAAAAAGATTAAGAGCTGATGATATAAGAAAAGAAAGAGCAAAAATACTCTCTTATGAGATAAAAAAAGATATGCAAGTAGTTGCTTAATGGAGTTGATAGTTGTAATGTTTAAAACTACATATGAGTGTAATGCTCGATGTAGTTATTGTCATATGTATAAGTATGCGGATAAAAGGTATATGTCTTTAGATGTTGTGGATAAAACTTTGCAAAGGCTTGAAGAGTATGTAAAAAAAGAGTTTTTACAAAAAGATAAAAAGGTTATGATAAAGTATATTTGGCATGGTGGAGAGCCTTTGCTAATGGGAGATGATTTTTATAAGAATGTGAAAAAACTTATCAAAAAGTATAAAATCTTATCAAAAAAAGTGGTAAGTTTCCATACTATGCAAACAAATTTTACACTATTTCATAAGCATAATTATAGTGAGGTTATTGATCTTTTAAATGGAAACTTCGGTGTCTCTTATGACCCTTTTACAAATGCAAAGAAACTATCTTTAAGTGCTAAAGCCTATAAAGAGAACTTTTTAAAATCTATGCAAAAATTAAAAAAGTTAAATGCAAAAGCCTCTTTGATATATGTTGTTACAAAAGAAAATGTAAAAAAATCCAAAGAGTTTTACTACTTTGTTAAAAATTTAGGTTTTGAAAGTGTAGAGATGGATCCAGTTTATGGAAGTAATGATAGTATGACTCAAGATGAGTTTGGAGAGTTTTTATGTGATATTTGGGATTTGTGGAGAAAAGATAACTATAGTGTTAATTTTTTAGTTTTAAAATCTTGGAGATATAACATAAAAGGCTTAAGACAAAGTGTAGGTAGCCACTATGGCAGAGGATGTATAAAAAATGTCTTTACTATAAAGCCAAATGGTGATATTTTAGGTTGTGGCAAACAGGAGGATAAACCTTTTGGAAATGTCTATAAGGATAGTTTTTTAGATATCGAACCTAAAAAAAGAGAGATAGTTGATAGTAGGTTGAGATATTTGCTTAGTAGTGATGATGAGTGTAAAGGGTGTAAGTGGTGGAGTCTTTGTTATGGTGAGTGTCCTTTTTCAACAGACGAGCCAGATATATATACAAAAACAAAAGCAAAATGGTGTAAAAGTTACAAGATGCTCTTTTCTTATATAGAAACTGTTGAAAATAGTGTGGAAGTAGTATAAAAATATTTAAAAAAATGTCGATTTTATACAAAAATTTAAACAAAGAGAAAACAATGAAAAAAATGGTAGTAAAAAGAAATAAAAAAGCTATAAGTGTAAAAGTCGATGATAGATTTTATGCTATCTTAGATCCATCTTTAAAATATAGTATGAGAATAGTTTTAAAGGAGCAGTTGGAACTTTTTAATCAAATAGATGATAAAAAAAGTGTTGAAGAGTTAGTTGCACTTTCAAAAAAAGATAAAAAGTTAGTTATGCAGTTTTTGATAGCTCTAAGAGAGGTTGATTTGATAGATTTTGATAAGAGTCCTAAAGCTAAAGAAACAAAAAAGATAAAACATTTAAATCTTTGGATACATATGACCGATAAATGCAATCTAAGATGTAAATATTGCTATGTTAGCACCCTTGATACATATAAAACTATGAGTAAAGAGGTGCTAGATAGAATAGAGTATAAGTTAATAGAGGCTATCGAAAATGATAAAGAGCTATCTATGATACATCTAAAGCTCTCAGGTGGAGAGATATTTTCCAAATTTGACTATTGGAAAGATATAGTAAAAAGATGGAAGCACCTTATCGAGGAGAGAAAAGTTGTAGCAAGTATAGTTTGTTTGTCAAATATGACCATCTTAAATGAAAAAATCATCTCATATTTAAAACAAAATGATATACCCGTTGGAGTTTCTTTAGATGGAGTTGGAGAGTTTCATAATAGAAATAGGGTTTTTATAAATCAAAAGGGAACATTTAAAAAGATTATAGAAAACTTAGAGAAGTTAGAAAAAAATGGTGTAAAATTTTCCATATCGACTACCGTTACAAATGAGAGTATCGAGGGACTTGGAGCTTTGACAAGATTTTTGATAAAAAAGGGCTATCCGTTTAGATATACAAATGTAAAAGGGGAGCCTTTAGATATAGATAAGTTAAATAGATACTATGATATCTCATTTGAGATTATGAAAAATGGCATTGAGGATGGATTTAGATTTTCAAATCTTTATAATCAATGTGATTTAACTATCCATAATCCCGATAAAGATATTTGCGGTATGGGTAAATTTGGAGGAGCTATATATCTTGACGGAAAGGTTTATTTTTGTCATACACATTTTGGAAAAGGTGAGCCTCTGGGAGACATCTTTGAGGATGAGCCTTTACAAAAGATTATAAAAAGAGGCAAGAAATATTGGGGTGAACTTAGTGAGGATTGTAAAAAGTGTCCCTATGAGGTAGTATGTGCTGGAGCTTGTCCTGTATATAGAGTAAATGGTAAAAGTCCAATATGTGAGTTTTATAAAAGCAATATTCCAAAGATTTACTCGCTTATAGCCAAAGAAAATCTAACAAAAGCCCTAAGGAAAAAAAGAAAGATAAACAAAAAGATTACTATAAGGGAAAGTAACTAATCTTATATCTCCTTCACCTATATTGTTAAAGATAAAGCAAAAAAGAGCTTACTTTTTAAGCTCTTTGATTCTTGCTGCTTTTCCTCTTCTACCTCTTAAGTAAAATAGTTTTGCTCTTCTTACTTTTCCTCTTCTTAGAACTTTTATCTCATTTATTGAGTCTGAGTAAAGTGGGAAGATTCTCTCAACACCAACAGAGTTAGCACCGATTTTTCTAACTATGAAAGTTTCACCAGTTCCTTGACCTCTTCTTGCGATACATACACCCTCGAAGTTTTGAACTCTTGTTTTGTCACCCTCTTTGATAGTAACAGCTACTCTTAAAGTATCTCCCGCTCTAAAGTCAGGGATATTTTTATCTTCAATCTGTTTAGCCTCAAAAGCCTCTATATACTTGTTTCTCATTGTTTTTCCTCATTTAAACTTTATTTTTTATCTTTTTATAGATATCTGGTCTAAAAAATTTTGTTTTAGCCAAAGACAGCTTTTTTTTTAAGTGGTGGATTTTACTATGATTTCCCTTTAAAAATTCTTTAATGACTTCATTTTTTTCAAAAATATTTGGCTTTGTAAAATTTGGAGCTTCTAAAAGGCTGTTTTCATAACTCTCTCCTTCTAAACTCTTACTATTTCCTAAAACTCCATCTATCTGCCTGGAGATACTATCACATATACAAAGGCTCGGAAGTTCTCCTCCAGTTAATATAAAATCCCCTATACTAAAGACTTCATCAGCCATCATTTCTATAACTCTTTCATCAAATCCCTCATATCTTCCACTAACTAAAACTATATGTTTCTTTTTTGAGAGTCTTTTTGCATCATTTTGCCTAAATGGCTTTCCTGCTGGAGTTACAAAGATGATGTGAGCTTTTGAAGAACTTTTTTTTATATTCTTTAAAGTATCGCTTAAAGGTTGAGGAAGTAGAGTAAGTCCAGCACCACCACCTATCATATACTCATCAACCTTATTATGTTTATAGGTTGTAAACTCTCTTGGATTTTTAAACTCTATCTCTATTAACTTTTTATCAATAGCCCTTTTTAAGATACTATCTTTAAAGTAACACTCCATTAACTTCCTAAAAAGGGTTACAAATGTAAACTTCATAATAGGATTTCTAAAAGCGAATAGGAATCTTTAGTATATATGATTTTATTTTCTATATCCACCTTTTGTATATAAACATCTTTTATGTAGGGAACAAGAAAAGTTTTTACAATATGTTGAAACTCTTTTGAAGTTTTAACCTCTAAGTAGTCATTTGCTGTTAGTCTTTGTATGTCTTTAACTATACCTAAAGTTTTACCATCATCTACCACTTTACAACCGATAATATCAAACCAAAAGTATTCATCATCATTTAGTTCACAACTTTTTCGACTCTCCTTTATAGTTGTTGAAATAGTTTGATTTGTGAGTTTTTGGGCATCTTCTCTGGTTGAAATACCCAAAAATTTTACTATCGATTTGTTTTTATCAAATTTTTCTATGATAAGTTTTCGATTTTTACTTGTAGTGAAGGTAGCACCTCTTTTAAACTGTGAGTCAAAGTCGGTATGAAGATGAAGCTTTACTTCACCTTTCAAACCAACCACTCTACCGATGGTTGCGATAGTTAGCAAGTTATTCATAAGCTTTTATAGTAACTCTATAACTTCTATTTTCTTTTGCTTTGCAACCAGTTATGATAGTCTTAAGTGAGCTTATCATCTTACCGTCTCTTCCGATAAGCTTTCCAGTATCACTCTTGTTTGCCCTTATCTCTATCTCTGAAAAACTTTTATCCACATCTCTTCTAGTTATCTCTATCTCACCCGGATAGTCAGCAATAAGTTTTGCAAACTCTAGGATAAATTTTTCTGCCATCTTATTTGCCAGTTATTCTTTTAACCCTGTCGCTTAAGTTTGCACCAACACTCATCCAGTAGTTAAGTCTATCCTCATCTACTCTGATAGTTTCAGGTTCTGTTAGCGGATCGTAGTAGCCTATACTTTCTATCCATCCACCATCTCTTCTTTTTCTACTATCTGTAACTACTATTCTGTAGAAAGGTCTCTTTTTTCTACCCATTCTTGTTAGTCTAACAACTGTTGCCATTCACTCTCCTAATGTTATTTAAAGTTGACTGAACCTCCTAATAAACCATATCTAATAAACTATGAATGTTTTCAGGTGGCTCTGTTGTTCTGCGATGATATAATAATATTCTTAAACTACTATTATATCATCTTGGAATCTGTATATTTTGTTGATTTAAAAGGCTTTGTAAGTTTTGCATACCCTTTTTACCAGAAAATTTTTTAGCCATCTTAGCTGCATTTTTAAACTGTTTTAAAAATCTATTTACCTCCAACTGACTAAGACCAGCACCTTGGGCTATCCTTCTTTTTCTACTGTTGTTTAAAAGATCCGGATTTTCTCTCTCTTTTTTTGTCATAGAGCTTATCATTGCTTTAATTTTTCTTATCTCTGTGGAGTTTTCAAAATCCATATCTTTTAACTTTCCAGCTATTCCACTCATACCCGGTATCATACTCATAATATTTTTTAAATTACCAAGTTTTTTCATACTTTCTAACTGCTCTAAAAAATCGTTGAAGTTAAATTGTCCTTTTTTTATCTTGCTAGTTAATTTTTTTGCTTTTTTCTCATCTATAATATTTGATGTTTTTTCTGCAAGAGATATAAGATCTCCCTCTCCCATAAGCCTTCCAACTATTCTATCTGGTAAAAATGGTTCAAAATCTCCAGCTTTTTCGCCCGTTCCTATAAATCTCAAAGGTATTTTTAACTGATGAGCAATGCCAAGAGCAACTCCACCTTTACTATCACCATCATATTTTGTTAAGATGATACCTGTTATACTCAAATAATCATTAAAAGTAGAAGCTGTTCTAACAGCATCTTGTCCGGTTAGTGAGTCTGCTACATAGAATATTTCATCCGGATTTATAGCATCTGCTATCGCTTTTATCTCATCCATAAGCTCTTTGTTTATAGCTAAACGACCGGCGGTATCTACTATCAAAACATCATAAAGTTCATCTTTTGCTTTTTTTAAAGCATCTTTTGCAACCTTTATAGAGTCTTTTTCATCTTCATTATAAAAAAGATCTATCTCATATTGCTCACTTAGTTGTTTTAGCTGTTCAATCGCCGCAAGTCTTTGAAGGTCACAAGCGGCTACTAAGACTTTTTTCTTTTTCTCCTTTATATGAGTGGCTAATTTTATAGCTGTGGTAGTTTTACCACTACCTTGAAGTCCTGCCATTAAAACAACCGTAGGAGGCCTAGAAGTAAAGACAAACCCTTGATTGCCGTGTGCGGTTAATATAGCGGTTAAATTGCTTTTTAGACTTTTTAAAAAATTTTCTTTTCCTATACCTGCTCTTTTTGTTTCAAGTTCAACTGTTTTTATAAGTTCTCTTACAACTTTATAATGAACATCAGCTTTTAATAACGATTTTTTTAAGCTATCAAGTGCTTTTTTCAGCGACTTTTCATCATCTGCAAATCTTATCTTGTTTGTAACGGATTTAAATGACTCTATTAAGGTTGTAAACACGGCTTGTTTCTCCTCATTAATAATTAATAGAACCATCTGATAAACTATGAATGTTTTCAGAGGACTTTGTAACTCCTGCGATTTTACATAAAGATTGCTTAGTTTACAAAAAATTTACATTAACTGTGTATAATGCATAAAAATTGTATAAGGAGATTTTATGAAAAAATATAAAAAGTTGGTAGTAGCTATGCTAATAGTGGCTTTTTTTGCAGGTTGCACACCAGCGGGTTATAACAATCCAAGCTTAAATGTCCCAGCAGGACAAAATACTAAAACAGGTGCGATATATGGAGCAATAGCAGGAGCAGTTTTAGGTGGTATAACATCTGGAAAAAGTCATAGAGGAAAACATATACTTCAAGGAGCAGTTTTGGGTGCTGGAGTCGGTGCGGCTTATGGATATAGTTTAGATAGACAAGCAGCAGAGATGGCAAATGCTCTTGATACAAATGTAGATAATTCGCCAAATGCCCAACTAAATCCAAACAAAGATATAATAGTTTCAAAAAGGGTAAACTATGTTCAGATAACTTTTAGGGATAAAATGATGTTTGAGACAAATTCTGCCTATCCAACACCTAGTGCAAGTGATAAAATAGCAAGAGTAAGCTCTATACTACAAAGATATCCTCAAACCATAGTTCAAGTTGTAGGACATACTGATAATAGAGGAAGTTATGAGTATAACTTAAATCTTTCACACCAAAGAGCTAGAAATGTGGCAAGTATGATTAAAGGTAGTGGAATCCCAAATAAAGTTTTTGCAAAGGGATGCTCATACAATAAATCTTTAGTTCCAAATACAACTGCCCAAAATATGGCATTAAATAGGAGAGTAGAAATTTATTTATATCCAAATCAACAAGCTGTTGTAGATCAATGTAGATAAATTTTATGACAAATTGGGATAGTTACTCAAATCAACCCCATATCATAAAGGATAAAAATAAAAAAAGGGAGATTTGTAAAAAGTCTCTCTTTTCTCACTTAAAACTATTTTTTTTTAATATCTTTATCTTTCCATTTATATTTTTAGCATATATCTTAAAACTTTTTAACTCGAAAAAAGATGGTGATAAAAAGTATATATTTTGTATGAGTGTAAATCTCGAAAATAGCATAGAAAATGAAAAAGAGCTTTTAAAAGAGCTTGGAGTAAAAAGGATACTTGTAAGATTTCCTATGTGGCAGATGGATAGATTAGGTGAGTATAAAGAGTATGTAGATAGTTTTAGTGAGTATGAGGTGCTTATAAATCTTATGCAAAGTAGAACTCACATAGAAAATCATCAGCTTTTAAAAGAGGATGTAAAAAAGATATTTAAAAGTTTTAAAAGTATAAAAGAGTTTCAAGTGGGAACTACGATAAACAGAAAAAAGTGGGAGTTTTACTCAGTAGATGAGTATTTGAAATTTTTTGAAGTAGTTAAAAGTGTTAGAGATGAAAGTTTTTGTAATAGGGTTTTGATAGGCTCATCTGTGATAGATTTTGAGTATCATTTTAGCTTAAGAAGTTTGTTTAACTTTTATAAAGTCTATTATGATAGGTTTTCTACACTTTTATATGTAGATAGAAGAGGAAGTCCTTTTAATACTCAAGCTGGTTTTGATCTTTGTAAAAAGATAGAACTTTTATGGACTATGGTAAAGTTAAGTCCCAAAAGTGCCGATGTTATCTATGTAACAGAAACTAACTGGCCGATAAAAGCAACTGCTCCATATTCACCAACAAGTGAAAAAGAGTGTGTCAGTTTGGAAGATTATGCCGATTTTATGGTGGCATATCATCTAATAGCACTTGCATCAAGGAAAGTGGAAAGAGTTTATTGGCATCAGTTAGTAGCTCATGGATATGGTCTTTATTCACAGGTTGAAAATAGGAAATATCCTGCATTTTTAGCCTACAAAGTTATGGTAAAACTTTTAAAGGATAAAAGACTTCTTGATTTTGATATGAAAAGTAGAATAAAATGGTTTAGGTTTGAGGGTTTGGAAGTTTTTTACTGCGAAGATGGCTTTGAAAAAAGTTTTGTAAAGAGTGGGGATAGGGATATCTTTGGCAAAAGTTTTAAAAAAGGGAGAGTGATATATAGATGAATAATGATATTTTAGAAAAGGCATATTTTAAATTTTTGGGTTTTTTACTCCTTTTTGCAAGTTTAGGTGTTATAGCTTGGCAGAGTCTGTTTAGTGTATTTGGAGATTAGTGATGGTGGCAAGAAAATATGATGGACAGATACCTACTATAAATGTAACTTTAAAAGGGATGATGCTTTATTTTTTAATATTTCCACTTTTAGTGGCGACCTTTTTTTCTTTGGCAACTGGAGATGTAAAAAAATTTACTCTTAATTTAATAGCTTATGTTATCTACTTTTTTGGCATAAAAATTGCTAAAAAAGGTTTTGAAGAAGAAAAAAAGTATAACTCTTCGAAGTTATCTTTAGCTCCGAAGAGAAGATATAAAATGTTGGCTTCTATGATAATAGGCGGTGCAACATTTTTTTCTTCACTATTTTGTGTGGAAAACTCTTTGATTACATCTGTAGTATTAGCACTATCTTCAGCTATTGGATTTATTTTCTATTATGGGTTAGATCCAAGTGTTGATAAGGTTGATACCACATTATCGAAAGTTATTCAAGATGCCATAGAAGTTATAGATGAGGTTAAAAAGAGATTAAATGAGCTTGAAAAGATAAATAGCAAATTTTATAGTAAAGAAATAAAAGAGAGTTTTAATATAATAATAGACGAGGTTGAAGAACTTGTTAAAAAAATAGAGGATGATCCTAAAATACTCTCTAAGGTTAGGAAATTTTTTAAAGTATATTTGTCACGAATAGTTGAAATAAGTAGTGAGTTTTCAAAATATAGTGAGAATGAGATAGATAAAGATATTGAAAAAAGGTTTGTATGGTTACTAAAAGAGCTAAAAGATACAATCATAAAACAAAAAAATATGCTAAAGAAAAAGGACTTAGTGGGATTGGACATTCAGATAGAAGCACTAACAAAACAGTTAAAAAATGAAGGAGTATAAATATGACAAATAGGGAGTGGAAAGAAGAGGTTGATGGTGTAGTCGAAGTTGTAGATATAGAGCCATCCAAAGAGAGTATGATTGAAAAAGAAAAAGTTGTTCAAACTGTGAAAGAGAAAGAAGAAAACAAGAAGCAAGAAAGTAATGGGGAAGAAATTGGAAACGAGGGGACTAAAGATAAACTAACTTCTTTGGAGAAGGAGATAAAAAAAGAGGGAATAGAACTTCATCAAGATTTAGATGATGCTAGACAGGCAAAAGTTGAGATTTTAGCTGAAGAGATAAAAGATAGACACTCTATAATATTTTTTGGAGCAAGAGCTCAAGAGGCTATAAATCGTGTTAGTGAGAGTATGCTTCAAGGTGTAAAAAGTAAAGATATAGGCTATGCAGGAGAAAATCTAACTAAACTAGTTACTACTTTAAAAGGTTTTGATATAAATGAGTTGGATCCTACAAAAAGACAGGGATTTTTCTCCAAGCTTTTTGGTTTTGCATCACCAGTTCAGAGATTTTTATCAAAGTATGATGAAGTAAGAGTTCAGATAGATAAGATAGTTGATGATTTGGAAGAGAAAAAATCAAAACTTTTAACAGATATCACTGCACTTGGGAGGCTTTATAAGGCAAACTTTGAGTTTATAAAAGATTTAGATCAATATATCGCTGCTGGAGTTTATAAACTCAAAGAGTTAAATAAAGAGTTAAAAGAGCTTGAAAAAGAGGCAAAAGGAAGTGCAAAGCTAGAGAAAAAACTTGGTGTTAGAGATAAAAGAGCTTTGGTAACTGCACTTGAAGCTAGAATACACGATCTAAAACTCTCTCGTATTGTAGCTTTACAATCACTTCCTAGCATAAGACTTATACAAGACAATAATAAAACTTTAGTTGAAAAGATAAACTCAACTTTAGTAAACACTCTACCACTTTGGAAAAATCAATTAGCACAAGCTGTTACTATATTTAGAAGTAAAAAAGCTAGTGAAAGTATAAAAGCAGCTAATGATTTTACAAATGAACTTTTAGAAGAAAATGCTAAAAAACTAAAAGAGGCAACAAAAGAGATAACAGAACAAGCAAACAGAGGTATATTTGATGTAGAGAGTATTAAAAAAGCAAATCAAACTCTTATAGAGAGTATAAATGAATCTTTGGATATTACATACAAAGCTAAAAAAACTAGAATAAAAGTGGAAGAGGAGTTACAAGAGATAGAAAAACAACTTCAAGAGGCTTTAGTAGCTGCTGAAAGAAGAAAGATAAAGGCATAATATGGGACTTTGGGATGCAATATTTGGTGAATTTATAGATGTTATTGAGTGGCTTGATGAAAGTAATAATACTTTAGTTTATCGTTTTAAACGATATCAAAATGAGATAAAATATGGTGCAAAACTTATAGTAAGACAAGCTCAATCGGCAGTTTTTGTAAATGAGGGAGAGATAGCAGATGTTTTGGGTCCGGGTATATATGAACTTGAGACTAAAAATCTTCCTATCCTTTCTACCTTACAACACTGGGATCACGGGTTTAATTCGCCATTTAAAGCAGAAGTTTACTTTTGTAATCTAAGAAGATTTATAGACTTAAAATGGGGAACAAAAAATCCTATAATCCTAAGAGATAAAGAGTTTGGTATCGTTAGGCTTAGAGCTTTTGGAACTTATGAGATAAGGATAGATGATCCACAAAAAGTTATAAAAGAGTTGGTTGGAACAAATCCTGATTTTACGATTGAAGATGTCAGTGGCGGACTTAGAAATTTAGTAATAACAAAATTTACCTCTATAGTTGGTGAATCAAACATACCAGTTATTGATTTAGCAGGAAATTATGAGCAGTTAAGTGAGTATATCTTGGAAAATCTAAGAGAGGATTTTGAAGAGATAGGATTTGAGCTTTTGGGATTTAGGATAGAAAATATCTCTGTTCCAGAGGCTGTTGAAAAGGTTATAGATGAAAGAAGTAGTATGGGTGCGATAGGCAACTTAGAGCAATATTTAAAATACAAAAGTGCAAATGCCTTAGAAAATTCATCAGATGCATCGAGTATGATTGGTATGGGGGCCGGTTTTGCTATGGCTAGTAAGTTAGCAAAAAGTTTTGAAAATGATAGTCCAACTCCTAAAAAAGAATATATTCCCGAACCTCTTGAAACACTTTATTATATAGCAAAGGAGAAAAACCCTGACGGTCCTTACTCTATAGATGAGATAAAGGATATGGTAAAAAAAGGTGAGATAAAAAGAGGGACGAAGATTTGGTATAGTGGTCTTGATATGTGGAAGGAGGCAGATAAGATAGACGAGCTAAAAGAGCTTTTAAATCTCATAACACCACCACCTTTAGTGTAGGTGGGGGAGGGTGAAGATGGAAGAGAAAAAAAATCTGCAAGAGTTTACATTTAGTTGTAAACAGTGTGGAGCAAGTTTAGTTTTTAACTTGGATGTTGGTGCTTTGAGGTGTGAATATTGTGGTTTTGTAAATAAAATAACGGTTGAAGATAAAGTAATTGTTGAGCATAACTTTAAAGAGGCTATAGAAACAATAGAAAAAAATAAAAGTCTAAAGCCTCTTGAAGATTTTACTGCAAAGTGTCCTAAATGTGCCGGAGAGTTTAAAATAAAATCATATCAGAGGACCACAACTTGTCCATACTGTCGAACACCGGTTTTGACAAATATTGATGCATTTTATGATTTGCATCCAGAATCAATACTTCCTTTTAAAATAAGTCGAAAGATAGCAAAAAAGAACTTTAGGAAATGGATAGGCTCGCTCTGGTTTGCTCCAAATGATTTAAAAAAGTGTTTTGATAGTGAGAAGTTTGAAGCTATATACCTACCTTTTTGGACTTATGATGCAAATACTACAACTTACTATACAGGACAAAGAGGAGATATTTACTATGTAGATGTTCAAAAGGAAGTAATAGTAAATGGGGTTAGAGAACTTAAAACTGTAAGAGAGCAAAGGATAGATTGGAGTTTTGCTGCTGGAGTAGTTCATCGTTTTTTTGATGATATTTTGATAGGAGCTAGTAAGAGTGTCTCTCGTATCTTAATTGATGAGTTGGCTCCTTGGGATTTAGAAAACTTAGTTGCTTATGAGGATGAGTTTTTAAGTGGCTATGAGAGTGAAACTTATCAAGTTGCTCTTGATTATGGCTTTAAAGAAGCTGGTAAAAAGATGGAAGTTATCATAAGAGAAGATGTTAAAAGAGATATAGGTGGAGATAGACAAAGAATAGATAGTTTGAAAACTCACTATAATAATGTAACATTTAAATATATTTTACTTCCTATGTATAAGAGTGAGTTTAAATATAGCGGTAAAAAGTATGAGATAGTTATAAATGCTAGGAGTGGAAAAGTATCGGGGGATAGGCCATATAGTTATGTAAAAATATTTTTTATTGTATTTATATTTTTATTGATATTTATAGCACTATTTTTTTATGACGACTTTTTAAAAACTAGATAGCATTCATTCCAATGGTCTTTAGCCGTTGGGACGAATGCTTGTTTTTTGTATTTGTTATGTGTTATAATATTCTCATCTACAGCAAGAACTGTCAAGGGTTATGCCTGTCAGATATGATAAGTAAGATTACTAGGATAAGGGATGTTAAACAATAAACCAAAATATACGATTTTTAAAAATGCTTCCTATGCTATAGATGGACTAAAACATGCTTTTAAAACAGAAACCTCATTTAAAATAGAACTGTTTTTAGCAATACCTATATTTTTAGCTATTTTTATGATAAATGCAACTGTTACAAATAAACTTATATTAGTTATAACTGCTTTTTTAGTTTGTATTGTTGAACTTTTAAATAGTGCAGTTGAAAATATTGTTGATTTAGTAACTAAAGAGTTTCATCCCTTAGCAAAAAATGCAAAAGATATAGGAGCAACTGCTGTTTTATTTAGTGTTGTTTTGCATATAACTTGTTGGATAGTGATACTTTTAAACTTAGGAGTAAAGTAGATGTTTAGAGAGTTTGATATAAATGAAAAAAATATCGATATAAAAAAAGAGGAGCTTAAAAAAAAGCTAGAGGATACAAAGCAAAAAATACAAAAGTTAAAAAAGCAAAAGATTAAAAGTTATGAAAACTTTTCAAAACCTTTGCAAAAACTTCTTTATGAGATAGAACTTGATTTTACACCTATCTCACACTTAAACTATGTTTGTAACTCTAAAAAAACTGAGGAGGTTTATAACCACCTACTTCCTATCCTAACAGAGTTTCACACTTTATTATCTCAAGATGAAGAGCTTTATAAGATAACAAAGATGATAGCAAAAGAAGATGACTTAAATGAGGAGCAAAAAAGAGTTTTAGAACTTGATATAAAGGATTTTGAACTAAGCGGAGTTGGACTTTCTAAAGAAAAAAAGCAGAGACTTACACAAATAAACTTAGAGTTAAGCCAACTACAAACTAAGTTTGCTCAAAACCTTTTAAAGGCAACAGATAGTTTTGAAATGGAGGTGGATTTTAAAGATATAAAAGAGTTTCCAAAAAGTGATATTGAAAATGCAAAAAAAGGCGATAAATATATCATAACTCTAAAACAGCCCTCATATATAGCTTTTATGACTTACTCAACAAATAGAAAAAAAAGAGAAGAGCTTTATAAAGCATACTCAACCAGAGCACCTCAAAACGAAGAGCTTATAACAAAAATCCTTTCTTTAAGAGATGAGGAAGCAAAACTTCTTGGCTTCTCAAACTTTGCAGAAGTTAGTTTGAGTAAAAAGATGGCAAGTTCACCAGATGAAGTTTTAGAGTTTTTATACTCTTTAGCAAAGCCGTCACTTCCAAAAGCAAAAGAGGAGTTAAAGGAGTTAGAAGAGTTTGCAAGTAAAAGTTTAGAGCCTTGGGATATAGCATACTATAGTGAAAAATTGAAAAAGAAAAAGTATGATATAGATGATGAAGTTTATATGCCTTATTTTGAAAAAGAGGCAACTGTAAAAGGGATGTTTAACTTTTTGGAGGAGCTTTTTGGTATAGAGTTTGAAAAAACAGATGCAAAAGTTTGGCATAAGAGTGTAGAAGTTTATGATTTAAAAGAAAATGGAAGGATTTTTGGTAGGATTTACTGCGATTTGGAAACTAGAGAAGGAAAAAGAGGTGGAGCTTGGATGGATGATTGGGAACAACACCCACAATCCGCTTTTATAGTAGCTAACTTCTCTCCCTCTTCCAAAAATACCCCTTCACTTTTAAGACCAAGCGATGTAGAAACTCTTTTTCACGAGATGGGACATGCTATTCATCACCTTTTTTCAAAAGTGAGTGAGATAAATGTAAACGGTATCGGTGGAGTTGAGTGGGATGGAGTTGAGTTTCCAAGTCAATTTTTAGAAAACTTTGCATACGAACCAAAAGTTTTACAAAGATTTGCAAAACATTATGAAACTAAAGAGGTTTTACCAACTCATCTTATACAGAAGCTAAAAGATGCTAAAAATTATCATAGTGCTATGATGGTGGTAAGGCAGTTAGAATTTAGCATCTTTGATATGAAGATACATCTTAAAAAATATGATGCAAGAAAGGTTCAAGAGATACTTGATAATATAAGAAAAGAGTTGGCAGTTGTGATACCGCCAAATTATAACAAGTTTCAAAACTCATTTTCGCATATCTTTGCCGGTGGTTATAGTGCTGGATATTATAGTTATAAATGGGCAGAAGTTTTAAGTGCTGATGCTTTCTTTGCTTTTGTTGATAATGGTATCTTTAACAAAAGATTAGCAAATAAATATAAAAAAGAGGTTTTGGAAGTTGGAGGTAGTAGAAGTATTAAAAAAAGTTTTGAAGCCTTCTTAAAAAAAGAACCAGATACCAACTCTCTTTTAAGGCTTTGTGAGATAGTATAAATCTCCAGTTTTATCAAAATGGAGGCGAAATAGTTTTGAAAGTAAGATTTAAACGAAGTCAAAAATTTAAAGAGATGATGATAGAGATAGAAAATAGTGGAAAAAATATAGAGTTTCCTCTTTCTGAAATGAAACACTTCATAGAAAACCGCGAAGTAAATCAAGTTATTTTTGAACAAGAGATGACAAAAGAGGAAAAAATAAACTTAAAACTTATGCTTGAACAACTTATTAAACAAGTTGTGCTTTAATAATATTATCTCCACCTTTGTCAAGATCAGATTAAAATCTCTTTTTATTCCGCCTCTTATGTTACCCAAAGTAACATGCTTTTAGCATCATAGCATATGTTATTAGCACACCCATAATAAGCCTCATCAGGTGTTAAATAATCTTCTAATGCTAAATGTAATCTTTCCTTATATCTTCTTTTCTATTTTTTTATTTTATTGCACCATTTAGAAATATAAAAATTATTTAGTTTGTTATTTTTTGTTGGGGACATTATGAGATGATAAACTAAAAAGTGTAAAACTCTATGAAAAATCAGCAAAAGTTATCAACTTTTTAAAACGAAGACTAAATCCAAAAGCTATCTTTATAAATGTAAAAGCTGATAATAAAGATGTAAATGAAATTATCCAAGAGGGGATAAAGAGTTTGTCGAGTATATAAAATCCCCTCTTTATCTATTTTACCCAAACAGAACCAGCCTGATAATAATCATGATTTCTAAAGCCTGGATTGTCTCCATATAAAAAATAATTATAACATCCCCATCCAACTAATCCTGTATGATATTGTTGACTACTATAAACTCCTCTACAAGGTTCAGTATCATTTATTGCATCTTTATATGTATTATATACTTGATTTATAGAATCCTGATATCCAACTGCATTAAATTCTTTGTTTTCTTTAAAGTAATCTTTTTTACCACTATCTGTTTGAATTCTTATAACTGATAAATTATAATTTCCTCTTATTTTATTTATAATAACATCTGAAAATTTTGCAGTTGTAGTTTGATTAGGAGATAATAAAATTCCTACAGCACTTCTTGTTCTATGAACTCCTGTATAACCATTATGAATTCTTGCAACCAAAGTCCACCCACCACCATCTGTTGTCATATCGCAATAAACTTTAAATGGTTTAACTCCGCCTTTTCCATCCGGATCGATAGTATAGACTCCATCTCCGTGGCTTTGCCCCTTATCTAAAATCTCTTTGCAACTTTTTAAATATCCTTTAAACGGAAGTGAGGAAGAAGCACTTTTTAAAAGATCTCTATCCTCTAAAGCTACAAAATTTTTTCCGTCAAATATATACCTTACAAAAACTCCATCCGTTTTTACAACCGCAAAGTCTCCCTTAGTGGCTTTGCTAACATAGTTTTTTACTTCGCTTGGACTATCTATGATATAAAGATTTCTTGCATTTAAAGTGGCAGTTAGGATTACCCCCCCCAACAAGATTTTTAGTGATTTTGAAAACAGACTCATCTTTTTGCTCCCTTTTGCTTTTTTGTTTTACTTTGTTAAAAACTATA
>CAZUPK010000085.1:0-2643 GCA_964622255.1 uncultured Campylobacterales bacterium | reverse complement strand
TCAAAACTCTTTCATTAGTTAAAGGATCATATGAAACTCCAAATATTTTTCCTTTTAGTAAACTATAAAAATTTGGCATATCCTTTTTATGATATAGAGTGAAATTTGTCTGAGTAGTATGATAATAATTTGCTCTTGTTTTTAATATATATGAATTTTCAATTATTTCCTTTGCCTTTTTATAAAAACTATCATCCAAAAGCATAGGTTCTCCACCGTGCCATATAAACTTTACTGTTACCTTTTCTTTTGGATTTAACTCCAATATATACTCTTCTAGCCTTTTTATACTTTTTTGTAAAGTTTCTATACTCATTTGAGGAAATTTTGAACCCAATTTATAAAGATGACAATAACTACAACTTGCATTGCAAGCATAGGTTGATTTAAACATCAAAACTATAGTAGCTCTTTTTAACTCATCTCTTTTTTTAGCTATAAACTCCTCTTTACTAAGCAGGGCAGTCATCTTTTATCTCCTCTTTTATCTCTTTTAACCACTCTTTTGAAAAATCTCTATCTTTAAAAAACTCTTTATCTCCCGATAACTGTTTTAACCTAAATATCTCATCTTTACTCATCAAAAATTTCTCTTCAAGCCATTTATCATCTATACCTATTTTAAATGCTCTTTTTATAAATCTTATCATTGAGTTTAGATAAAACTCTCCTCTTGCTCTATTGTGTCTTATATGTGTTGTTAAAGTCTCTTTTAAAGGTTTGTTTATCAAGACTACGGCTATGCTATCTTGCTCTCTTTCTCTTAAAAATTTATCCTCTTTGATTATCTTATATCTATAAAAACCATCTATTATCTCATATATATCGTTTTTATGTTTATATCGACAAACAATAGGCTGAGTTAAGCCATCTTCAATGATAGATTTTTTCAAAAGCTCATACTCTATCGGTGATATATAGTTTATGTTATAATCGTTTGGTTTTATCTTTTTTAAAGGTATTCTTTTTACATTATAAATGGGACTCATAAAGCTTCCTGATATTTTTTGTTGTAGTTGTAACTTAGTAGGGTTTGATACATCTTTTGATAAGTAAGTTCATCTTTGGAGGCTAAAATCCTAAATTTTGATAAAAAGTTTTCTCTTAAACTATCATCAAAAGTGTTTAATAAAAAGTTTATAAAAGATTTTAAATCATATCCCTTTGGTATCATCTTTTTGTATCCAAAAGTCCATTGGGAGTAATATTTTGCCGTAAAATCTACTCCATAAACTCTTTTTAGTGTTTTCTCCCACATTTTATACTCTATTTGTTTCATATATTTTAAAAGTCCTAAGACATTATTGTTAAAAGAGCTTGCCTCTTTTAGATACTCTTTATTTGCACCCAATGCTAAAAAGATTTTGTAGATTGGATTTAAAAGATATGAATTTTTTTCATATAGATCAAAGATATCACTACTGCTAAGTTTTAGCAATGGATAAAAAGTATATATATTTTGATTTTTTGTTATACTTTTGCACTCCTTGCATTCATCAGCTCTAAAACCTGAAAAAACACAGCTTTGACCATTTAGCATACTATCTAAATATAGCAATAAAAGTTTATTAAAGTCAAAATCACTTAAAGAATCATCCCAAAAACTAAAGTTATGATTGTATATATTGATACTTTTTTTTGGCAAAGCCCTTATCCACAAATCTTTTTTGCCAACATCCCAAGGTTTCCAATAGGTTTGAAATATACTCATAGAGCATTGGGCTTTAAAAGGCATACAGATATGTAAAAATTTAAATTTTAGATATTTTTTTAGTAAATTTAGCATTTTTTCTATGTATAGAGTTGTTTGAGGATATTGGATTTCATAGTCAAGATGATAGATTATAACTTTGTTTTTTATTTTTTTATCTTTTAAATACTCTATCAAAAGATTTATGATCACTCCGCTATCTTTTCCCCCTGAAAAGGGGATGAAAAGATTGTCAAAATTTTTAACTACAAAATCAAACTTTTTAAAAATATCCTCTTTATAAGATATCACTATATATCTTCCGTTATTATTTGATGCTCGGTTATATCTATTTTGATACTGTTATCATTTAAAGATATATCTATAGATGGATCTTGATTTTGACTTGGTGAGTATGAGCTTTCCTCTTTTAAGTGTTGTATTATTTGCTCCATATTTAACTCATCTTTTGTGATATTGTGGTTTGTATTATCTGAGTATAACAATGCCACATCACTCATCTCTTTTGTATCGCCATCTTCATTTACATAGCTACCTTTTGCTCTAAGATAGTTTCCTTCATACTCCTCCTTACCATTTATAATCTCTTCTGTTAAACTCATCTCTTTTATTCCGGCCTCTTTTAAGCTTAAAAGCTCTCCCTCATCTGTTTTTCCATTTTGGTTTTTATCAACCCATATCTTCAACTCTTCATAAGCTTTATCATCCTCATTTATAAAGCCATCGTGATTTTTATCCAAATCTCTTAACATATCAAAACCACTATGAGCCAAAGTTCCGTCACTCTTTTGCATAAACTCTCCAACTAACTCGCTTCCGTCATTGATGATACCATCGTGGTTTTGGTCTATAACAAAAAGTCCGTCATCACTATCTATCCATCCGGTTTTATCAAGATCCCCATCTGCATCTATATCAAACAAAACTCCATT
>CAZUPK010000084.1:0-3225 GCA_964622255.1 uncultured Campylobacterales bacterium | reverse complement strand
ATTGTCAATATTATTCTTAGATTCTATTTTAAACTTTTCATAATTCCACCCATTCTTTATAAGTTTATGGTGCAATGTTTTTATATCAACTCTATCTTTTATACTATTATTCCTATAAAAATCAAACTCATTAAAAAAACCATCTTTAACAGTATGCTTATCAAATCTAAATGGAAACATAAAAATATGTGAGCTTATTATTTCTTTACATACATCTTTTTTTATTATTTGCATAAAACTTTTAAAATGCTCTTTTGTTGTTAAACCAAAATATCCACTACCAATATAGTAATAATCCTCACTAATCTCTAATTGCTTACAAATCTTTAACATTATGGATTTTGAAAAACCATAAAATGTAACTTCATTGCTATTATGCACTATAGTTTTACCAAGCCACCATTTTTTAAAATACAAATGGTCTAGTATAGGCGAAAACTTATCTAAAGAGGTTTCTATTGTTACACAGTTTGTGCCATCAGGTATTTTGTTTGGATAGTGTTTATTTATATCTTCAAGTGCTTGTTTTTCATCATCTTTAGTTACTCCTTGTGCAAGCCTATCTTCTTCTCTTATTTTTTTTATCTCTTCTTCTGTAGCACCTGCACACTTTAAACCATTTATATATTTAGAATCATTTGTAGCAATTAGTCTTTGCCATTTTGTTGGTTTTGTTTTAAAGACATCCTCTAATATCTGTTCTAGTGAGCTTTTATTGTCCATATATTTGCCGTGATGGTCTATAACTTTTATCTTATCTTTATATTTTTTATAAAGTTCATCTTCTTCTTCGTTTATTTTTAACTCTATAGCATAAATACTTTGTTTATCAAGATTTTGTTCTATAATATCTTTGTATGCTTCAAGTTTTACATTAGACCAATCTAAATCAAAATCAAAATAGTGCTTATTTTCTTCTAATCCAAAAGAGTGCAAAACACTTTTAATCTCCTGCATTTCCAAATCTGTTCCGCCAAGTAAAAAAATACTATTTTTAAAATCTATACTCATAAAATTTACTCCAAATGATTTCTTATCTTTTTATACTTATCTTTTATAAATTCAACTCCTTTACTTCCATACTCCAAACTTTTTTGTTTAAACTTTTCAAGTCTGATAAATCCAAGTTTATTGCACGAATGTGGGATGATGTGAGATGATGGGAACTTTTGGTGATAGTTCTCCTTTGTTATGCTCTCTTTTCTTTTTGTTACTTTTCCATCTCTTGATATAAAAAAGTATGTTAGCACCATCTTGCCTCTTGGCGGTATAGTTTCTAAAAAGTAAACATAGTCTTCGTTTGGATTGTAACCGTTTAGTCTATCTCTCTCAGTATAAATAATACGGTTTACGATAAAAGGCTCTTTTGCAAAATCAAGTCTGTTATGACTTGTGAAAAACTTTATATCTACTATCATGTTACAACTTTTTAAAGGAGTGATGATAGCCTCTTGTGTAGCTTGAAGGGAAGTTAAAAAAAGTATCGCTGTGAGTAGTTTTTTCATGATGAGTTCCTTAAATACAATTTTTGCATGATAATGTTTACATTGTAAAAAACAAACTAAATAAAAATTTAGCTTTTTTTGTTAAATCAATTTTAAGAAGATAAACGAAGATATGTTTCGTTATAAGATTTTTTTAAGTTCTTTTAAAAACTTTTTTCTATTTATAACACTTTCATGATAGATATGAATATTTGCTAATTTTGCTCTTTTTATGGTTGAGTATGAAAAGTTAGATGACTTTTTACTGTTTAAAAAGCTCTCTTTTGGTGTGTTTGAGATATTTACTATCATAGCTTTTATATTTGTTCCAAAGTAGTCCATAACTGCATCATACTTATATATCACTTCTAAGCCTTCGAGATATTTTTTGTATTTGCACTCTATGGTATAAAGTTTTGCATCTTTTATAAAAAGGATATCAAACTCATTGTATATCTTTTTATCCATATCTTGACAACTGTCATCAAAATCAACAATAACTCCTAAAGCTATATCATCAGGCTCTATCTCTTTTACTAACCAAAATATATACTCTTCAAGGATACCTCCTTCAAGATAACTCTTTTTTGAGTTTATCAAGTCATAGTTTTCATCAACTATACCTATCTCTTTTAGTATCTCTAAGATCCAAATATATGGGGTCTTATCGAACTCTTTTTGATATATAAGTTTATCTTTTACTTTTTTTAGTAGGGATTGTTTTTGAAAGATAGTCTCTATAGAGTCTCTATTTTTTGCGAGTTGTTTTTCTGTTTTTTTTGACTTGATAGTATAGTTTTGTAAAAGTAGCAAATCTTCTAAAGATATATCTATCTTTTTAGCAACACTCTCTATCTTACACTCTTTATCTATATATGAGAAGATACTATTTTTTATATCGTATGTAACTATCTTTGTAGAGTTTTCAAGTGCAGTTTTTGTTAAAAGGACAGTTAATTTTGCAGGTGAGTTTGTTAAGTTTACCAAAGAGTTTTCATCTATGAAGTCTATCTCTGTATCATCACTTAACAAAACTATATCTATGATATACTCTAAATCATACTTTTTAGCATATCTTTTTATACCATTTTTAAATCTTTTAGCCAAATCATGATGAGCTATATCATACTTTGTAACTATGATATGTCTATCTGTCTCATCTTTATAATAGTGAGCCAATAAAACTGCAGATGATAAGTCATCATCTATCACACTTACAAGTGTCAATATCTTTCCTTTGTTTTTGGTATAATAACAAAAATCATATAAGGAAAACTGTATGAAAGATTTTTCACAAAGACCTCATAGATTGGTAGCAGTTCTTAAAAAGCTATATGAATCACCAGAAGGTTTAAGCTCAAATGAGCTTCAAAATGAGTTTGATACATCTTTAAGAAGTATCCAAAATGACTTAAAAGTAATAAAAGAGGTATATGGATATGAAATAAGTGAAAAAGATCATATCATAAGTATAAATAGTGTTTGTAAAAGTCAAACTCAAAAAGAGATAGCTATGAAATTACAAAATAGAATGATAGTTCGATTAGCTTTAGATCTTTTAAAAAATAGTGCAACTTTATCAAAATATAAAAATGCTATTGTTGAAAAACTTGATCTTGATGAGTTAGTGCTTCCATACTATATCAAACCTGAGTATTTTGAAACAATAGATATTGATTCACCAATGATTAAACAGTTAGAAAAATATATTGTAAAAGCATACCTTTCTACACATCTTTTC
>CAZUPK010000083.1:0-6748 GCA_964622255.1 uncultured Campylobacterales bacterium | reverse complement strand
TTACAAAAGCCCCATAGAGGGGCTTTATGTTAGTTTGTATATTTTAAAGGTATAAGAGCTCCAGGGCGAACACAGATAGGGATTGCTCTCATCTCGCTTATAACACTGTATCCTTTACCTTTTCCAAGAGGCTCTGGAGTTGCACTAAAAAACATTTTAGGAGATAGTTTTAGTGCCTCTGTGTGGTTTGCTCTTGAGTAGTATGTTTTATATACTTCCTCTGTTAGTGGAGTAACTATAGCTGTGTTATCCTCTAAGAACTTTTTACTTTGACCTTTTGTGTTTTTATATGTTGCAGAGTATGGGATAAACTTTATTCCATAAACTATAAGAACTCTTCTTCCTTCATCCTCTTTCCATTGTGCTAGATTGTTTTTAAAAAGTTCTTCATCTTGTGCTATCTTTGCTATACCATCTACATAACTTCTACTTGCTAAGATATCATATGGCGGGATAAAACCTAACTCTTTTTCTAAAGCTTCATCTATCTCGTTTAAAACAGTTATCAATGCAACTCCACTTTTAGCCTCTATCGGTGTAGCTTGACTTTTAAACTCAAAAAGAGTTTTACCTTTGCCATCAACCACTTTTCCAAAAAGAGCTCCTGTTGCCATAAACTCCAAAGTTGTTAAAAAGCTGTTTTTATGCTCTTTTAAGATTTGTGAAATTCTTTGTGATAGAGACTCTACCTTTTGTTTTGTGTCTTTTAAAGATGCTATTTGATTTAACTCACTTGCCGATATGGTTTTTTCAAGTGGAAACCTTGGAATAGTAAGATCTATCAAAAACTTTTTACCTGCATCTTGTATCAGATGTTCTCCCTCTTCACTTACACTTTCTAAAACAACTCCTTCCCCTTTATAGATAGGGATTTGGATAGATGGAGAGAGTTTTGGTTCTTTGTTTTTACCAAAGTATTTGTCATATACATATCTTGGTGCGAGTTTTAGTTGAGATATGATCGCAACCATTTGTGTTACTAAAAAGTATTTCATAAGTTCTTTCATAATTTTCCCCTTATACTAAGATGATTTTATTTTCAAATGCACTCTTTTGCATCCTATCTGTTAAGCCATCTATATGTTTGGCTACCGCTTTACCTGTTACTAATACATTTGCTATGCCTGATTTGTCTAAGTTTTCACATAGCACTCCATTTACTACCACTCCATCACCATCAACCGCTTTTGTAAAGGTTTTTCCACCATCTGTTGAAACTAAAGGAGTTCCTATAGGATACTCTTTGTCCGTTTCCACTGTGACTTGTGCATCTACACTTTGTATATCTTGAGTTATAACATCACTATATGTGAGTGGTTGCTCTATAATATTACTCATAATCTCCTCCTAATGCCATTTTTACTACATCTATATCTGTCGGTTTACTTGAAGCTGAAAACTGGTTATCATCTGGTGCTGTGATGATAGGTTTTGCATTTTTTATAAATTCTTCAAAACCTTTTTCATCTTTGAGTGCATACTCTACTGCCCAACTCTCTTGCTCCGGTGATAGCTTTTTTGCAGATATGATCTCTTTTACCTTTTGTTTTGCTGCTACCTCTTTTAAAGTTTTGTTTTCATCTTTAAGCCTTTTTAGCTCTTCTTGAAGTTTTTTACATTGTTCTTGAAGCTTTTTTAACTCATCCATATTTTCCTCCTTATCTTTAGTTTTGTTTTTTGCTTCTATAGGATTTAACTCTTTAAAAAATGGAGTGTTTGTAAGTGCTACTGAGTGTAGATACCAACCTATACTTTCTCCTGTTACAGGGTCTTTTGCATCTCTTATGAGTGTTGGACTTAAGTATCTATACTCTTTGTTTTTTATAGCCTCTTTAGCAGGTTTTGTCCACTTTATCTTTGCATATAGGGTGTTGTCTTCTATCTTTAAAGAGTCGGGATGTTTTATCCAACCACTTGCTAAAGCTTTATCTCCAGATAGTGTTTGATGTTCATAATCAACCACTAAATCTACTTTTAAGCTTTCAAAGTTCTTTATTATTTGGGATAAGTCATCTTTTGTCAGTTCAAACTCTCCTGCTTCATGTCCTTTCCATTTGCCAACTTTTGCTATCTCATACCACCCCTCCTTATTTTTGTTTAGTTTACATACTATAAAATTCATAAGTTTTCTCCTGTGTTTTGTGTGTTTGATATAGTTGCTTCTATATCTCTACTAAAGATAGTTAGATATCCTCTATCTGTTTTTGCATCAAATATCTTCTTTGAGGATTTTGTTGTTATATCTATGTTGTTTACTTTATAAAGCAACTCTTCACTTCTTTGTAGTATCTCTTCTAACTCTTGAGATGTTTTTTCTCTGTATTTTGAATTTGAACTAAAGGTTATGTGGACAAAGTAGAGGTTAAATTTTAACTTTCTTAAAAAACCATCTGCTACATCACCTTTAAAATCTACAAATATAATAGGGAGTTCATTTTGTAGGAGTTCAGGCTCTTTTGAAGTGCTTAACTCTCCTAAATATTTTTTAACAGTTATATCCAGAGGAGAGAGTGCTTCTATGATAGAGTTTCTAACCTCTTGTATCTGCATAAAAAATCCTTTTTTGCTTGGATTGTAATCTAACTCATCCTCTAAAATAAAGTGCTATATAGTCTGTTTATATAGTCTGTTTATATAGTCATACTAAATATTCCTCAAATTTAGCACTTTATTTTAAACATGCTTTTTTCTTAAAATTTTGCAGATGAAAAAATTTTTGAGGCAAAAGCATGGATAAAGAGATAAGCTCGGCTGCTCAAATGAGTATGTATATAAAGATGATATTTTTTGCTGTTAGCTCATATATATCTTGGTTTCTAACATATATAGGGCTTGATAAAGAGGCTATAGGGATATTTGCTTGTTTGATACTGATAGACTATGTTACAGGTATAGCAAAAGCTAGAGCTTTAAAACAGAGCATAACATCAAATAAAATGAAATATGGGATCATATCTAAAATATCACTGATAGTTTTACCTATAACCTTGGCTCTTGCAGCAAAAATATCAAATGAAGATACTTCCATCTTTTTTAATCTAGGGATAAATCTACTAATAGTTAGTGAAACTTACTCTGTTATAGGAAATATTTATGCAATAAGAACTGCAAATGAACTTCCAGAATGGGATGTAGTTGCACTTTTAGGAAAGAAAATAAGAGAGAAGTTTGGAGGAAATGGATGAAAAAGATAGCATTGGTAGTAGGTCATAGAAGTCTTAAAAGAGGGGCATATGGAAATGCCGGTTTAAGTGAGTTTGTTTTTAACTCGCTTTTAGTTAAAGCACTATACCAAAGAGGTGCAAAGGGTGCTACTCTTGGAATTTTTTTTAGAGATGATATGCCAGGTGGTTATGGCGAAAAGATGAAGAGGCTTCACAAAAGAATAGATGAGTGGGAAGCCGATTACTCTATAAGCTTTCATTTTAATGCAGCCGGTAGAGAGGATATAAACGGTCATGAAGTTTTATATTGTAGTAAAAGAGGCAAAAGATTAGCTAAAAAGCTGGATGAGATATTTGATAGATACTTAAAAAACAGAGATAGAGACATAAAGAAGAGAACAAAAAGACAAAGAGGTGGTGGATTTTTGTGCAGAGGCAATAGCGTTTGCGTGTTGGCTGAGCCTTTTTTTGCTTCGCATCAAGATAAGTATATGCCAGGAACTAAAGGGTGGTTTAGACTGTTAGATGCATATAGTGAGTTTTTAGAGTGGCTTGGAGAGAGCGATGTATAAAATAACAACTATTGCAGTAGCTGTTTTTGCTGTGGGATTTTATATATTTGTTCTAAATGGAAAAATAAAGAGTTTAGAGCAAAAAAACAAGAGTTTAAAAACCGAGCTTAAAGTTTGCAAAAGCACAAAAGATGCAAAAGATTTTGAAATCAAATGGAGTAATGAATTTTTAAAAAATTTAAATTATGAGGTAAAAGATGAAAAAATTAGCACTCAAAATGATACTAATAACACTTTTAGCGACACTTTTTAGCGGCTGCACTCAAGATGTGGTTAAGTATATAACTCCAAAAGTGCCAAAGTTAAAAACTTGCAAAGTTAGCAAAAAGAAGATTAGCTACAAGATAGTAAATGGAAAAGTTTGCTTGAGTAAAAAAGAGTATAGAGTGCTAAAAAATACTAACTATCGTTTAAGAGTTTGCAACGAACTTTTAAATGAACAAAATATGGACTTTAACAAGAGGTTTGCAAAATGACTCCTTTAGTAGTAACACCGACAAAAGACAACAAATATATAGTTGCGAAACCTTTTAGAGTAAATGAAGCTTTGGTTATACCTAAAGGGTATAAAACAAACGGAGCAAATATACCGAGGATATTTTGGGTTATAGTTCCACCTTTTAAGCCGAAGTTTTTACCGGCTGTGGTGGTGCATGACTTTTTATGTGACAAAGAGAGATATAAAGAGGCGGATTGGTATTTTGAAAAGATACTTTTTAGTGTGGAAAAAAGTTTTGTTACAAAAGCTATGGTTGTGGCGGTAAAGTTTTATCATAAAGTTAGATATGAAGTTAGATATGGGGTTTGATATGCACCAAAAGATATCTTTTTTAGAGCAAAAAATCGATGCTATCATCAACTATGGAACTATTGTAGAAACAAAAGCAAGTAGCGGTAAAGCTTTAGCAAGAGTAAAAGTTTTTGACAGAGTGAGCGACTTTTTGCCGGTAGTATCTATAGCTAACTCTTTTGTAAAGGTTTGGATACCGCCTTTGGTTGGAGAGCAAGTAGCTGTTATAAGCCCATATGGGGATCCAAGCGGTGGGTTTATAGTAGCTTCTATCTTTAACAAAAACCAAAAAGAGCCAAGTGGAGCAAATGCAAATAACATAATAGTAGAAGCCGGTAATACGAGATTTGAGAGTGATGGAGAGATAGTTAAACTAAAAGCACCAACAAAAGTAGTGCTTGATACTCCATTAACTAAAATGAGTGGTGATTTGGAAGTTGCAGGTAAGATAACAGATGTAAAAGGAGATCTAACCGACCACGAGCATGATGTAAAAGACCATAGCAAGGCGGTGCCAAGATGACTAAAAAGATAAGCACACAAGAGGCTATAGCAAGAGTTTTAACAACTCCACTTGGCAGTAGAGTTATGAGACCAAGCTTTGGTAGTGAGCTATATAAGTTGATAGACAAACCTATAAGCGAAGAGTTTAAGATAGATGCTATGCACTATGTATATGAGGCTATAGAGAACAATCTAAACATAGATATAACAAAAGTCGAAGCGACTAAAGAGAAGATAACTGTTTTTTATAAAGAGGATGGAAAGGAGGAGTTTGTAGATGTTAAGTTTAAGTAGTCTTCCTTTTCCAGATATGGTTGAGAGTATAGAGTATGAAGAGATAGTAACAAGAAAGCTAAGCAAAGTAAAAGAGATACTGCAAAAAAAGGGTATAGAGTATATAGAGAGTGAGGCGGATGATTTAATGACTTTAATCGAGATGGACGCATATGAAGAGATGCTTTTGAGAATAAATCTAAACGAGAGGATAAAGCAAAACTTTTTAGCATATGCAACCGGAAGTAACTTGGATCATATAGGAGTTACAAGATTTGGAGTGAGTAGGCTTGAGGGAAAAGAACCGGAAGCTTTATATGAGTTTACTCTCTCTTTAGCTCAAGATAGCGATGTGATTTTGCCAAAAGGTATGCTACTTGGAGACTCACAAAATACTGCAGAGCTTATAGATAGTGCAGTTATAAAAAAAGGCGAAACGAAAACTACTGCAAAAGCAAGGCTTAAAGAGTTTGTAAAAGAAAAAGATATAAAGCTTGAGACTATCTTAACTCCTATCCCTTGGGTGGTAGAGGCAAAACAACTAACAGCTTTTATAAATGGTGCAAACAAAGAAGATGACAAAAGGTATAGAGAGAGGATTTGGCTAAGTCGTGATAGAAAAACAACAGCCGGAAGTAAAAATATGTATATCTTCTATACTAAAAGTGCTGATGTAAGAGTTGTAGATGCAAATGTTAGAAATGGCGGTCTGGGAGTAGTAGAGATATGCTACTTTGCAGATGAGGATATAACACAGATAGTAAAAGAGTATCTAAGTAGTGAGGAGATAAGACCACTTACTGATAAAGTCGTAGTGCAAAAAGCCACTGTTAAAAAAATCTTGATAGAGGCTACACTTTTGGCTAAGGATATAGAGTTTGTTGATACAAAAGAGATTAAAAAAAGATTTGAGAGATATGAGAGGAGATTTGGTGTTTTTTTAAGTATAGCAAAGATTTATGATTTATTAGCAGATGAAAATATTGTTGATGTGGAGTTAAGAGAACCTTTAAGTAGTATAAAAACAGAGTTTAACGAAGTGTTAAGTTTTGAGTTTAGCTTGGGAGTAAGAGATGCTAATACCTAACTATATAAACGAAGTTTTAAAAGCTTACTTTGAAGTTAGCTCTCAAGATAGAAAGGCACTTTTAGATGAAGCTTGGTTTGACTTTAACCCAGCAACTTGCAAAAAAGAGTATCTGCCCCTACTTGCAAAAGAGCTTGGGGTAGATATAAACTTTTTAAGCGAAAGCGATGCAAGAGTGGTTATACAAAAAGCTCTTGAGAGTTTTTTGTATAAGGGGACAAAAAAAGCGATAAAAGAGACTCTCCCGTATGAGATGGAGTTAAAAGAGTGGTTTGATACAAAGGAGCAACCATATAGCTTTAAAGCCGTATTAACTCCGTATAGATTGGATTTTTCTTTTGGTGAGAAAAACTATAAA